>CABRWN010000017.1 GCA_902474645.1 uncultured Collinsella sp. | reverse complement strand
CGCAGCCGTCGACGACCTCCTGCGTGTTGCCGCTGTGGCTGCAGGCGATGACGAGCGACTTCTCGCCAAGACTCTTGGGAGCCATCAGGCAAAACTCGCGTGCCGTGTAGACCGTCGAGGTAAACGTGGTGGCCTCACGCTTGAGCAGCTCGTTGGCCGGCATGAGATCGATCATCGAACCGCCGCAAGCGATCCAAAAGACGTTCTCGATCTTGCCCTTGCGCTCGATGATTTCCTGAACCAGATCATGTGCGTTCATGCTGATGCTCCTCCTTGTGGGGCGGCTTTGAACGACGACAGCTCGTACCTGCTGTCGTTCTATGTTGTCCTATTTATAGCACGTGTAACAACGCCCGTGAAGTCATCTCAGCAAATTTGTTCTATGTTGTTCTATCTGTGGACGTTAGATGTCGAAGACGTAGCGCGAGCCCACGATCTTTTGGCGGCCGAGCAGTAGAGGGCGCCCGCCGGCGTCGGTAAAGTAGGCCTCCATATAGAAGAGCGGCTCGCCGACCGGCACCTCCAGCAGCGGGGCCGTCTGAGTATCGGCAAGCGCAATCTCCACGGTGCAGGGGTCGGACTTGAGCGGCGCGCGACCCGAATGCTCGGCAACGAGCGCAAAGATTGAGTTATCGGTGAGGTCCTCGTCGGCCAGCGTCTGCAGGTAGGGATGGTCGGCGAGCACAAAGGCGTTGTTCTCGAGCATGACGGGGATGCCGTCGGCCGTGCGCACGCGCTCGACCACGATAAGCTCGCAGCCGGGCTCCACGCCAAAGAACGCCGCATCCTCGTGCGCCGCCGCGACCACCGTGCGCGACACCAGACGCGCACCCGGCACCATGTCGTTGGCAGCACAACCCTCAGTAAAGCTCTGGACGTCACCCTTCTGGCGAATCTTGCGCTTGAGCTTGGGGGCGCACACAAACGTGCCCCTCCCCTGCTGGCGGTTGAGATACCCCGCGCGCGACAGCTCCTCGATGGCACGGCGCACGGTGATGCGCCCCACGCCGTAGGACTTCGCGAGCTCCATCTCGGCAGGGATGCGCGAGCCGGCGGGGTACACGCCGCGCGCGATCTCGCCCTTTAGGTCGTCCATAACCTGCTGGTACAGCGGCACGGCGGATACCTCAGTGCGCTCGGTTTTATCGTCGAATGCCATCGTTACGCTCCATCCCGTGCATGCTCGGACTCAAACTCTTCAATCGCCGCCATAAACTGCTCGCCAAAGGCGTCGGCCTTTTTCTCGCCGATGCCGTTGACCTGGACAAGCTCGTCGCGCGTCTGCGGGCGTAGGCGGCACAGACCGCGCAGAGCCTTGTCGGAGAAGACCATGTACGGCGCCATCTCCAGTTCGGTCGAAATCTCCTTGCGGAGGGCACGCAGGCGCTCGAACAGCTCGGCATCGTCGCCAACGCGCGGGCGCTGATCCAGCTCGGCCTCCTCGCGCAGCAGATCGACGGCGCGGCGGGCGCGGGCCGAGGCCTTGCGCTTGGACGCGCGACGCTTAACGGTAAAGACGAACGCCTCGTCCTCGACCTCGCCGGCACGCGGACCCAGTCCCACGACCGGGTACTGCCCCTGCGAGGTGGCCAAATAACCGCGACCGCACAGCTGGCCGATGATGTCCTTGATGCGCCCGACCGATTCGCTCGACAGCTCACCGTAGCCGCGGTCCTCGTCCAAATGCATCTGGCGAATGCGCTCGGTGTTGCCGCCGTGGAGCACGTCGGCGATCAGCGACTTGCCAAAGTGCATGGGTCGCCTGGCCACATAGCGCACAGCGGCGCGGGCCATATCGGTGACGTCCTCGGCCTCGAACTGCGTGAGACAGTTGCTGCAGTTGCCGCAGCCCTCGGCGTCTTCTGCCGTGCCGCCCGCGGCGGCTGCCGCATGCTCGGCCGCCGCCTCGTCGCCAAAGTAGCGCAGCATGTATTCGCGCAGACAGCCAGTGGTATTGCAGTAGCCCTCCATCTGGCTGAGCAGGCGATAACGGTTCTGAAGCGCCCACGCGCGCTGCTCGTCGTCGAGCGCCTCGTCGGCTGCATCGCCGCGGTCGATCAAAAAGCGGCGCATACGAAAATCGTTACCGTTCCACAGCAAGTGACAGCTGGCCGGATCGCCATCGCGGCCGGCGCGGCCCGCCTCTTGGTAGTATGCCTCGATGCTCTCGGGCACGTTGTTGTGGATCACGTAGCGCACGTTGGGCTTGTCGATGCCCATGCCAAAGGCGTTGGTGGCAACCATCACCTGGATATCGTCGTCGATAAAGGCGCGCTGGCTTTGGCGGCGGGCGTCGTTGCCCATGCCGGCATGGTAACGGCCCACGCGAATGCCGCTGGGTCCCAGCGCCTCGGCAAGCTCGCCCGCCAGCGCATCGACCGTCTTGCGAGTCGAGCAATACACGATGCCGCTCTCGCTCGAATGCGCAATCACGTAGTCGCGCACCCAGGCAGTCTTGGCCTTGTCGCCCATCTCCTCGCAACCAAAGAAGAGGTTCTTGCGATCGAAGCCCGTCACCACCGTCGCGGGGTTTTGCAGGCCGAGCATTTGCTGAATGTCTGCACGCACGCGCTCGGTCGCCGTAGCGGTAAAGGCCGCCACGATGGGGCGCTGCGGCAGGGAATCGATGAACTCGCGAATCTGCAGGTAGGCGGGGCGGAAATCCTGGCCCCACTGGCTCACGCAGTGGGCCTCGTCAATAGCCACGAGCGGAACGCCGATGCCGCCTTCGGCCGCAGCTTCCTGCGCAAAGGCCAGAAAGCGCGGCTCGAGCAGACGCTCGGGTGCCACGTACATAAGCTGGTAGCGGCCCTCGCGCGCCCGCTTGAGCACGGTGTTTTGCTGGGCCGGAGTAAGACTGGAGTTGAGATAGCTGGGTCGCGCACCCGCCGCGAGCAACGCACGGGTCTGGTCCTCCATAAGCGACAGCAGCGGACTCACCACAAAGGTGATGCCGGGCAGCATGAGCGCGGGCACCTGGTAGCAAATGGACTTGCCGGCGCCCGTGGGCATAACACCCAGCGCATCGCGACCGGCAAGGATCGCATCGACCATGCGGTCCTGTCCCGGGCGAAACGAGGTGTAGCCAAAATAGGCGCCGAGTGTGTCGAGCGCCATCTGCTGCATGTTATCGGTCATGGTTTCCTAACGTCCAAGTCATCTGCCGCCGATTATACGCCGCCACGCGGACCGGTGCCGCACAGCTGCCGACCACGGGCGATGCAGTCCAAAGGGAACGAGCGTGGATTTTTGGACACTTTCCGGATGAGCGTGGAAACGTCGCTGGTTGAGCATAAGTCAGCGAAAACGCCCCTAAGCGAGCAAGGTGACGTGAAAGAGGAGGGAAGCGTACTTCGGTACGCGACCGACGATTGAACGTCAGATTGCCGCTTAGGGGCGTTTGCAGCGTCGCCCGGTCCGCCGTTCGTCAGAACGGCGGAACCAAAGGCGCAACGTCGGCCCGTTACGCGGTTTGGTAAAACCGCGTAACTTACATGACCATAACGTAGCGCGATCCCACGTAGTACTGCTTACCCATCAAAACCGGCTCGTCATCGGGACCGGTAAAGCCGGCACGCAGGTTGAGCAGCGGATCGTGCGGAGCAATGCCCAGCTCGGCCGCCTGCTCGGCGTTAGCTCGAACGGCCTCGACCGTACGGTAGCCAACCGAGACAATCGGCGTTCCGCCAACACGCTCGACCTCGGCAAAAATCGACTTGTCCTCAAGATCGGCCGTCAACAGCTCACGGTAGGCGTCAAACGGCACAAAGATGTTCTCCTCAAAGATGGGCTCGCCGTCGGCCGTACGCACGCGCTTGATATGCAGCAGCAGCGCGTCCTTCTGCAGGCCAAAGAACTCCATCTCGTTTTGACGTGCCGGCACAATCTGGCGATCGACCACATGTGCGCCCGCCTTCATGTCATTATCGGCACACAGCGCGGTAAACGTCTGCAGCGTCGAAGCGTGGAACTGGCGGTTGATGTGCGGCGTGGAGACAAAGGTGCCACGGCCCTGCTGCTTAACCAGGTAGCCATCGGAGCACAGCTCCTCGACGGCGCGGCGCACCGTAATGCGGCTCACGTCGTACTGCTCGGCTAGCTCAAGCTCGGACGGAATACGCTCCTTGGGTGCATAAACACCTTTCTCGATCGCATCCTTGATTTCGTCGTAAATCTGCTGGTAAAGCGGTGCATTTTTGGGCGTAGGCATATCTAATCACTCTTATCGAAATATCGAAATAACTAATACGTATATAACGTCTAGTTTCATGTTACCTCATAATGATAAAACGATACACCCTCCCTACCAAAAAGCGACAGCTTCATTTTGGTAGGTTTTATCTGGGCAAATCAGAACCACCCTTAAAAAGGGTGGTTTGCTCTTAGGGTATAACCCACGGGCCCCGGGCTCGCGTCTAAAGGCGCGGGCCCGGACTTCGTCCAGGCCTAGTGCATCTTGACCCGTGGCGCGCCGGTCGAACCGGCAGCATCACCCCCTCTTGAAGGGGTCCTCGTACTCCTTCACGCTCAGCTTGTCCAGCGCGATGTCGTGGGACTCCTGCTCCCTGATGTACTTGGCGATCGTCGCCTCGTTCAGGCCGACGGTGGACACGTAGTAGCCCTCCGCCCAGAACTTCCTGTTGCCGAACTTGTACTTGAGGTTGGCGTGCCTGTCGAATATCATCAGCGAGCTCTTCCCCTTCAGGTAGCCCATGACGCTCGCGACGCTGTACTTCGGCGGGATCGCCAGCAGCACGTGCACGTGGTCGGGCATCAGGTGCCCCTCGATTATCTCGATCCCCTTGTACTCGCACAGCTTCCTGAGGATCTCCCCTATGTCGCTCCTGATTTGGTTGTAGATCACTTTGCGCCTATACTTCGGCGTGAACACGATGTGGTACTTGCACATCCACTTCGTGTGGGAAAGGCTGTAGGCCTTCTGGGCCATGGCGACCACCCCTTCGACTCGAATTCTTGACGGCCTGAACAATCGTCAATATCGGTCGGAGGGGTGGCTTTGTAAAGCCGTTTGTCTCCACCCGCGTAGCGGGTGGTTTAAAGCTGGCCGCTGCGCGGCCAGCAGACTAAAGTCTTGAAACGAGAGCCTCCCGAAAGCAACGAGGCTTTCGGGAGGTTCAAGTGGACAGGATTGCGCCAGGCCGGCAAAATGCCAAAACCCTACTTGCCGTCGTCCTGCTGCAGGCTATCCTGCTCGCTGAGGCGCGCCTGCCTGCTGGCCATGCGCGCGGGCTTGTCGGGATCGGGTACGGCCGTGGGCATGGGCTCGTCGACATGACCGCCCCACCAGCCGCCCACAAAGTTGAGCGTGTGGAACACATTGATCACGGCACCGGGATCAATGTCGCACACCAGCTTGATAATGTCCTGGCTCTCATAGGTCGAGACAACGGCGTGCAGCAGGTACATCTTTTCGCGGCTGTATCCGCCGATGACCTCGGCACAGCTAATGCCGTGCTGAAAATGGTCAACATAGGCGGTCATGACTTCGTCTGCCTTGCGCGTCGTGATCTGCAACGTCACACGGTCGTAGCGGCGGTAGAAGCTGTCGATGGTCTTGGTCGAAATAAACTGGAACACGATGGAGTACGCCGCGTTGTCCCAGCCAAACATAAAGCCAAAGATCGCCAGGATAAAGCAATTGAAACCAAAGATAACGCCCCAGATGGTCTTGCCCGTGTGGTTGGAGACCCACAGCGCGATAAAGTCGGTGCCGCCGGTAGATGCGCCGGACTTTAGCGCGATGGCAGCGCCCAGACCCGAGACCACGCCGCCAAAAATGATGAGCATAATCTTGTCGCCCAAAAATGGAGCGAAGTGAAAGACGTTGAGGAACAGCGACGAGAGCACGACCTGCATCATCGAGAAGATGACGAAGCGCTTGCTAATGCCGCTCCAGCATAGGAGCGCCACGGGAATGTTGAGCGCAAGCATGCCGAGCGAGATGTCGATGTGAACGCCGCCCAGCGAGGTAACGCGATCGAGCAGGACCGCGACGCCGGTGAGACCGCTCGGAAGCAGGTCGGCGGGCTGAATGAACGCCTGGATCAGGAATGTTTGGAGGACGGCAGAAATTGTGACCGCCACGGCAGTAATGGCGCGGCGGACGATGGTGAGGCGGCCGAGCACGAGCACGCGGTCCGTGAGCTGGTCGATGGCGTTCGCCACGTAGGCTCCTTTCGAAGGCAGATGTGGTTGTGGGGCATGCCCGCGATTGTAGCATGGAGCGTGCGGGGGCGCTTCAATTCAACCTCCCTCGACAACCAAAACGGGACCAGCAACCCCCACGACCAAAGGGCAAAATTCCAAGTGAGTAGACTTTTTACGATCTGCCGAGCACACCCAAAACCGCCACTCCTGTGACCTGCGGTTTTACAAAGGAAGATATGCATTGTGCTCGGCCTGCGCCAAAAAGTCTACTCACTTAGCCCGAATCGAAGCCAAACGGATCAAAATCGAAACCAAATTGAGCCAGTCCACCGCAAAAAACGTTTGAACCCGTGCTTCTCGCGGCGGATTGACACTACAAAGCGACCAAAATGTCGGTCAGATTATCGATAACGGCATCGGCCCGCGATTGATCGAGGTTGACGCCCTCGTGCGGACGCAGCGCCAGGACGCGGGCGCCGGAACGTTTGCCAGCCTCGATCCCCAAAGGCGAATCCTCGATAACCAGGCACTCGGCCGGCTCCACCCCCAGCGCCTCCATGGCGCGCAGGTAGATCTCGGGGTCGGGCTTAAACGCGCTGCACTCATGGCCGCTGATGGTGTAGTCCAGCACGTCGGCGATACCGGCAATCTCCACCAGTTCGTCGATCAGCTCACGATAGGACGAGCTCGCGATGGCACACTTCAAGCCGCGCTCGTGCAGCTCACGCATCACCGGCTCCGTCTGCTCGTTGAGCAGCTCGGCATACGGAACGGGATGGTCCGGGCTGTAGACCTGCTTGTACTCCACGCGCAGGCGCTCGCGCAGCTCAACATCGTCGGGCACCAGCGCCTCCCAAATGGCGGGCTCGTTAGACCCCGAAAGATCGGGGATCTCGTCAAAGTGGAACCCCTTCTCCTCCATAAACGCCACGCGGCGGCGGTTGTAGAACCACTCGGTATCGACCAGCACACCGTCCATATCAAACAGCACTGCCTTGATCATACGCATCTCCTCTCAAAAGCAAAAAGGGGGACGGGGCGCAAACCCCATCCCCTCTCAATCAACCCGTAAGGTCTACTTACTTGTGATTAGTAGGAAAGCTTCCACATGTAGCGACGCATGGTCAGCGGGTGCTGACGGGCCTCGGCGATCTGGTTGCCGTACTCGCGCATAACGGCGAGGTGCAGCAGCGGGTTGAAGTAGGTGACGACGCTTGCGGGCACGGCGTCAGCCAGGCCGTAGTCCTTGGAGTCGATCAGAGCGACCTTGGCGCCCATGCGCTCAAGGAAGGTGAGGGCGCGGGCATCCATCGGACGGGTGGCGCCATCGGACATGAAGAAGACGTAGGGCTTACCCTCGGTGGAAACCTCGAACGGGCCGTGGAAGTACTCGCCGGTGTTGTAGGCGGCGGCATCGATCCACTGCATCTCGGTGAACAGGAAGGCGGCGTGAGAATAAGCCATCTTCTCGGAGGCACCGGAAGCCATGAAGTAGATCATCTTGTCGTCCTTGAAGTCCTCGGCGAACTTCTTGGCGAGCTTCTTGCAGT
This sequence comes from uncultured Collinsella sp., assembly GCA_902474645.1. Classification (GTDB taxonomy): domain Bacteria; phylum Actinomycetota; class Coriobacteriia; order Coriobacteriales; family Coriobacteriaceae; genus Collinsella. Next base: position 11,652 of record CABRWN010000017.1, on the reverse strand, counting down.
GCTGAGCGGCGTTCTCGCACAGGTCGAAAATGTTGGTGAGGCCGGTGATCATGTCCTCGTAGTGATCATAGCCCTCGGTCTGCTGAAGGATCTCGAGAGCAAGAGCGATGGCATAGCCGGGCTTCTCGGCCTTGGCGGCATAGTTGGCGTGGAAGCCGTGAACGATGACGTGGTCGGCGTCGACGGTCAGAGCGGAGCCAGCCTTGTTGGTGAGGGAGACGACCGGGCAGTTGTGCTTCTTGGCGGTCTTGTTGGCCTCGACAGTCTCGGGCGTGGAGCCACCGAGGGAGCAGGTGATCACGAAGGTGTGCTCGTTGACCCAGGAGGGCGTGTCGTAGTTGAACTCGTTAGCGGTGAAGATCTGAACGTTCAGCTTGTCCGTGTTGTTGGCCAGGAAGTACTTGGCGGGGTAAAGGTCGGACATGGAAGCACCGCAGCCGACGAAAGCGACGCTGTGGATCTCGTGGTTGGACAGGACGTCAGCGACGATCTGCTTAGGGAGGTTAAGGTCGATCTCGTACATCTGACACATTCCTTTCATTTTTTGCGGCGTCACTTTGCCGGACGCACGCAGGGTTACCGTGATTTGGACCGAGTCGCCGGCCCGTTAAGGATGCGACAAAGGGACCGTCCCATTGTCGCATTTTGGGGATGGAAGCCTGCCTGGGGTATGGGATGCCAGGCAGGCTCCCCGGGGAAAGCGGTTAGACGCTTGGTCGCGACTAGGCCAGGATGCCGGCCGCGGAGAGGGCGATGCCGCCCACGATGGCGATCACGAGAAGCCAACCGGTGTTGACGTTCTTCTTGATGAGCCAGTACATAAGGCCAGTGAGGCCAAGGGAGATCATCTGGGGCATCATGCTGTCCAGGATGTCCTGGATCACAACGGTGCCGTCAGCGAACTGCATCGGGGTGGTGGCGCCGATCAGCGTGGCGATCATGCCGCCCACGGACATAAGACCCACGATGCCGCAGACATACATGAGCTTCTCCATGAGGTCGCCGCCCTGAAGCTTGCTCAGGTACTCGTGACCACCCTGGTAGCCCATCTTGGCTGCGAACCAAGTGATCAGCACAGAGGGGACGATGGAGATGAGCATGGCCAGGATTGGGCCCATGATGGAGCCCTGCTGAGCCAGCTGCACGCCCAGACCAAAGGCGATAACGCGGATGGTGCCCTGCATGAGAGAGTCACCGATACCGGAAAGCGGGCCCATGAGGGAAGTCTTGACCGCGTTGATCGAATCGGGGTCGAAGTTCTCGGGATCCTTGGCGTACTGCTCCTCCATGGAGGCGGCGAGGCCCAGGACGAAGGCGCTCGTCTGCGGGGTGCAGTTGTAGAACGCCATGTGACGGTGGTAAGCCTCTTTCTTAGCAGCGAGCTGCTTGGGGTCGGACTCGTCCGGATAGAGGCGATCGAGCGTGGGAACCATGCCGTAGAGGAAGCCCATGTTCATCTGACGCTCGTAGTTCCAAGAGGCCTGGATGGCCCAGGAGCGCCAGAAGAACTGGCTGACCTTCTTGTTCAGGGACACGTCCTTGGTTGCGGTTGCCATAGTGTGTTCCTCCTTAGTCTTCGTCGTCTTCGAGCGGATCGTAGTCGGAATCGACACCGGCGGCTGCATGGGAACCGTTGAACTTGAAGCCCATGAAGACGACAGCCAGGCACACACCGATCAGAGCGACCGCGATGACGGACAGGTTGAGGTAAGCGGCGAGCAGGAAACCGATGAACAGGAACGGAGTCATACCTTTCTTGATCATCATGGTGAGCAGCAGGGCCAAGCCGTAGGCGGTCATGATCTTGGTCGAAACGTTAAGACCAGTGGACAGCCACTCGGGAACCATGTTGACGATGGCCTGAACCAGGTCGGTGCCAACAAAGACGGCGAGGAAGATCGGCAGGAAGTACATGATGGCGTACAGACCGGAGCCGGCGCAGATGTGCATACGGTAGGCGGTCTTGAACTTTCCGTTATCGATCGCGCTATCTGCCACATGGGTGAGGGCGGCGATGATGGAACGGAACACGATGCCGAGGAGCTGACCCAGGACGGCGACCGGGATGGCGATCGTCATGGCGGTCTCGGCGGAAGCATCGGTCAGGCACGCAAAGGCAGCGGCCACGATGCCGCCCAGGACCATATCGGGCGGAACGGCAGCGCCGACCTGCACCAGGCCCATGGACACGAGCTCGACGGCGGCACCGACGGCAAGGCCGGTGGGCACATCGCCCAGCAGCAGACCGACGAGCGTAGCGCCAACGAGGGGCTGCTCGAAGTTAAGACGACCGAGCAGGCGGGAGTCCCACATGCAGAACACGCCGACGAGGCCGACGAGCACCGCACTGATGAACGTATTCATACCCTTCTCCTTTCAGTCAGGCAAAAGCCTGGTTGATTACAGCTTGGCGTCGATGTCGACGCTCTGATACGTAGGGGTCTGCTGGACATAGAGCTTGATGCCCATGTCGAGCAGCTGGTTGACGTCGGCCTTCTGGGCGGCGTCGAAGAAGACGGAGCTGTCCTTGCCGCCGACCTGATCGGCGCCGTCGTGGTTGGCGGTGGCGCCCAGGTTGATGGCGTCGAGCTTGTAGCCCTGGCAGAACTGCAGCATCTCGGCCGTGTTGCCAAAGACGAACATGACGCGCTCGCCGAGGGTGTTGAGCTTGTCCATCTTGGCGAGGGCACGCTCGACGGTGAAGACGTTCAGGCGCACGCCCTGGGGCTTGGCCAGCTTAAGAGCGCCCTTCTTGATGTCATCGTTGGCGGCAGCGTTGTCGACGACGATGATGCGCTCGGCCTGAACCTTGGTGGTCCAGGTAAAGACGACCTGGCCGTGCAGCAGACGGTAGTCAAGACGTGCGAGGACGATCTTGGCGGGGCCGGAGCTGTGACGGGGCGCCTTGGCCTTCTTGGCGGGAGCTGCGGGGGCATCCTCGACCGGTGCGTTGGGGTTGGTCAGACCGGTGCGGGCCTCGTTGATGAGGGCCGCGAGCTCGGCGCCCTTGATGGGGACGGGGCTCATAGCGAGCGTGAGTGCCAGCGGGATGTTGAAACCGCTGACAACCGTGAACTTCGTGCCGTTCTTGGAAAGCTCGACCATGTTGTTGTTGACCGAGCTGCCGAGCATATCGGTCAGCACATAGACGGTGTCGTCCGCGTTGAACGTGGCGATCATGGCGTCCACCTTGTTGGTGATGGGCTCCTTGTCGTCACGAGCAAGCGACACGACGTGGACGTTCGACACGTCGCCGAGAACCATCTCGAGCGTGTCTTTGGCGCCTGCGGCCAGGCCGCCATGAGATGCGAGAATGATCTGATTCATCTTGCCTCCTCCTTTTCGTTATGGTCATTATAACGTCTTATACGTTGCTTATATTGCTAATTAGTATAAAGACCGTTCGCGGGTGAAAATCGACCGTTCGCGGGTTTAACGTACTTGAAACGTGGGGGCTGGGCAGGTCGGCACTGTCTTGTCGACACCCGATCAGACGCCTCGCCAATCCCCTATCGCACGAAGTACCAGGGGCTTTCCTGTACGGTGGGCTCCAGCGCGATGCCGGTGCGCTCCTTAAACAGATCCATGTCCTGAGATTTTTCGGTCCACCACGCGTTGGGCTTAAAGGTCATGCTCTCAATGACATGGCCGACAAACACACTGTTGCGCAGCTTGGAGAAGTCGGTGTTCATGATCAGGATGGACGCGAGCACCAGCACAATGCCCAGGACCTTGATCGCGCCGGCGGGCTCGGCATAGACACCAATGCCCACCAGTACGGTGACGACTGTCTCGAATGACATTACGACGGGAACTTTCGACGTCTCGAGCCCCATGGACAGACCCTGCATATATAAGATGTAAGCCACGGCTGTGGGGATGAGTCCAAAGCCAAGGAACAGCAATAGCAGCTGTGGCGACATTGCCGCGGCGACATCCGGCCACGGAGCCGCGATGGCAGCCATAACCGCACCGCCAAAAACAAAGCCCCAAAACGTGACAGCCAGCGGGTGGACCGTCTTGGTTGCTATTCGGCTAAACACCGCGAGCGACGCACCACAAAGGCCTGCAATCACGCCTGACGTGACGCCCCAAACCGAAAAATGAAAACCGGAAAGGTCGCCATTGGTCACCGCAAGCACGCAGCCAACGATGTTAAAGACAATGGCAACGAGCTTGTTGGGGGTCACGTCCTCGCGATAAAGCACGCGGCCGAGCATGACGCCAAACACCGGCGAGGTGTAGAGCAGCACCGAGGCCGTAGACATACCCACCTCGCGCATGCACTCGTAATAGCAGGTGTTTGCGGCGGCCAAACCGACGATACCGACAAGCGCGCAGGGAACAAGCTCTTTAGGGCTTGCCTTGAACAGGGCCAGCGGACCCTGAGCCACGGTAGACCCCTCACCCGGACGGCAGCCCATGAACATCAGGACCGGCGCCAAGACAAGCGCTCCGACCAACAAGCGAAAGGCAGCCATGCTCTGGGACGAAACGCCCATGGCCGAGATGCCGTTTACAAAGATTCCGATGCTGCCCCACATAAGCGCGGCGACCAGCACCAGCACATAGCCCAGATTGCTTTTCTTCAACGCAGCCTCCTCGGTATTGTTTCCAATATGTTTCACACTACGTTATAGTCGTTATATACATTTTTCAAGACACAAATCGGCGAGCGGAAAAGTGATCCGTTTTCCTCCGTCCTCAGCGGATTACTTGGCGGTTGCGGTGAAATAGTTCCTAAATAGAGGCTTCAAGCCCCCAAACAGGAACTATTCCACCGCAACTTATGAGGACATCGAGCTGTTAGGCCGCTCTATCCCCTAGTAGTCCAGCTTCCACATGTAGCGGCGCGTCATGTAGTCCTTGTGGGTGACGGCAGAGAGCGCACGCATGTACACGTTGTTGAGGATCGGGGCAAAGATCAGGTGGTTGAAGTACTCGCTCACGCTGTCCTTGATGTCGTTGAGGCCGAGCTCCTTGGCGTCGAGCTGATAGACGCGCTCGCCACCGTACTGGTTGACGAAGCGGATGCCGCGCTCGTCGTTGCAGCGGCTGCGGCCGACGCTGATGAGCTGGAACAGCGAGGTGCGCTTGTCCAGGATCTCGAAGGGGCCGTGGAAGAAGTCGCAGGTGTTGATGGTGCAGGAGTCGATCTGCAGCATCTCCTGCACGTTGCAGATGCTAAAGACGTAGGCGGCACCAAAGAGCGGGCCCTGGGCCATGACGTTGATGCAGGGCTTGTCGGCGTTCTGCTCGGCCCACTTGGCAGCGAGCGGACGGGTGTACTCGACGGCCTTGCGATAGATGGGGTCGACCAAGTCGAACGCGGCCATAGCGGTCTCGTACTCGGCATAGCCCTCGGTCTGCTGCGTAAGCTCCATGGCGATCATGGTCACGACGGCGGAGTTGGTGCGGCCCATGCAGGACTCGTCGACGGCCAGGCTGTCGTACTGGATCTTGTAGTCGCAGACCTCGGTGAGGCCGGACTCGTCAACATAGATGGCGATGGTGCTGGCGCCGTGGTCCTTGGCGACCTGGGCGGCGACGATGGTCTCCTCGGTGCCGCGCATGGACACGACGACGGCCAGGGTGTTCTCGTTGACGTAGGCCGGGGTGGCGTGCACGAACTCGTTGCTGGTGTAGCTGGAGCTCACGACCTGCGTGGCCTCGTGCTCCATAAAGTACTGGGCAGGATAGTTGCCGCCGTTGGATCCGCCAGCGCCAATCCACACGACGCGCTTGATGCCGCCCTTGTCTGCCTTGTCAGCCAAAACCTGGGAGACGACGTCCTTAACCTGTTCCTGAGTAGTCATCGTGCATCAGCCTTTCTTCTCGTTTGATGCTCTCGATGGCATACAAGTTACATACATGTTTTCGCGATGTCGACTAGTTGTATGCTATATTTGTCTTAGAAATTTTGCTGGTGCGATACTCAGCAGTCCGTTACCAGCGGTTTTGTTGTCATGTTGGATACATGCTTGGTTCGGTAAGCATACAAGTTAGATACAGGTTGATCGAATGAGCACTTCGTCGAAAAAGAACTTGGCCCAATACGAGCGTCTGGCGAGCACGCTGCGCGACCGCATCGCCGCCGGCATCTACGCACGCGGAGACAAGCTGCCGTCCGAGATGGAGCTCATGGACGAATCGGGGCTGTCGCGCAGCACCGTGCGCCACGCCCTTAAGGTGCTCGTTGATGAGGGCCTGGTGCGCACCGAGCGCGGGCGTGGCGCCTTTGTGGCTGACACGCCCACGCTCCACGAGAACAACCTGGTGTTTTCGAGCTATACCAAGCAGGTCGAAGGCCAGGGCATGAAGCCCACCACGCGCACCGTGGACTCGGGCTTTGCCAAGGCGGGCGGCAGCATAGCTAAGTTCTTTGATGCCGCCGTGGGCAGCAAGCTCGTCAAACTTGTCCGCCTGCGCTACCTGGACGACGCGCCGCTGTGCCTGGAGACCACCTACCTTCCGCCAAGCTTCGAGGCACTCATCGATCGCGATATCAACGGTTCGCTCTACGCCACGCTGCGACAGGAGTTCCATCGCGCACCGGCACAGGGGCATAAGACCTTTGAGGTGTGCTATGCCTCGCAAAACGAGGCGTTTTTGCTCAACGTCGAGCGCGGGCAGGCGCTGATTCTGATCACCGACTACGTCTACGACACCGACGGCCGCCCGCTCCACGTCTCCAAGCGCATCCAACGCACCGACCGCGCCAAATACACCGAACCCATCGGCTAACCTGCCAAAATAAACCTGTCCCTAAATGGTAGGTTTGGGAAGGTCGGGGAACCAGGTTGGTTTGGGTTGGTTGGGTGTGCGCTCGGCCAGGACCAGCTCCATCCAGCACATGTCGTACCAGCGGCCGAACTTTTGGGCGCAGCGGTCAAAGGCACCCACCAGGCGATACCCCATATGGGCATGGAAATCCTGACTGTTGTGCGTCAGATACTCGTCGTCCTTGTCGTGCGGCACGGCGATGAGCGCGCACATGTTGGTAATACCCATCGCGACCAGGCATTGCTTGAGCGCATCGTGCAGCTTGCGGCCCAGCCCGCCGTGGCGCACGTCGCGTGCCAGGTAGATCGACGTCTCAACCGACCAGTCATAGGCCTCGCGGCTGTTAAGCGGACTCACGTAGGCATAGCCTACCGGACGCCCGTCCAACTCCATCACCAAGTACGGATAGCGCTCGAGCGTCTTGGCGATGCGTCCGGCAAACTCCTCGACGCTCGGCACCTCATATTCGCAGGTAATCGCCGTCTCGAGCACATACGGCTCGTAGATGGCCAGCAACGCCGGCGCGTCATCGGGCGTCGCCAGACGAATCGTCGGCTCGGACATCTCGGTCATACAACCCTTCTTCCTCAAAAGCAAAGGCCGCCCCACGCCAAACCCAGGCGCGGGGCGGCCCCTTGTCATTACATCAGGCTACAGGACAGCCGCCAGCGCGTCGATATCCTCCTGCGTCGTGGCCCAGCTGGTGCAAAAGCGCACCACCGTGTGGGTCTCGTCGTACTTTTCCCAGTACTCGATCGAGGCATGCTCGCGAATGCGGGACATGTCCTCGTTGGGCAGAATCACAAACTGCTGGTTGGTCGGCGTCTCCAAGAAGAACTGGTAGCCGCGCTCATGCAGCACGCGACGCAGCGCCTGAGCGGTCTCAATCGCCTGGCGACCAATCTCAAAATACAGGCCATCGGTAAAAAGAGTCTCAAACTGCACACCCGTCAGGCGGCCCTTGGCCAGCAGCGCGCCGTGCTGCTTAATACGCGGAATGGGATGCGCCGGAGCGTGCATGCCGCTAAACACCACGGCCTCACCGCACAGAGCGCCGCACTTGGTGCCGCCGATGTAGAACACGTCGCACAGCTGCGCCAGCTCGGGCAGGGTAATGTCACACTCATCGGCCGCCAGCGCATAGGCCAGGCGGGCGCCATCCACAAACAGCGGAATCTCACGCTTCTGGCACACTGCGTGAATCGCCGCGAGCTCGGCCTTGGAGTACAGCGTGCCGTACTCGGTCGATAGGCTCACGTACACGGCACCTGGGAACACCGTGTGCTCGTAGCTCTCGTTTTCGTAGAATACCTGGATATAGTCCTCCAGATCCTCGGCGTGCATCTTGCCCTCGTAGCCGGGGATGGTGAGCACCTTGTGGCCGCCAAACTCGATGGCGCCCGCCTCGTGGCAGGCGACGTGGCCAGTCTCAGCAGCAACGACGCCCTCGTACGGCGCGAGCAGCATGTCGATCACCGTCGCGTTGGCCTGCGTGCCGCCCACCAGAAAAAACACGTCGGCATCGGGGGCCTGACAGGCCTCGCGGATAAGCTGCTTGGCACGCTCGGTGTGCGCATCGGTACCGTAGCCGGGCTGCGGCTCCATGTTGGTATCGACGAGCGCCTGCAGCACCGCCGGGTGTGCGCCGTGGGAATAGTCGTTGTTAAACGCGAGCATGGCAATCCTCTCTAGCCGGGCACGGGCCCGATGATTCAAACGGGGCTATTGTACGCCGTCGGGATAGGTAATGCGCGCGGCAAGGCACTCAAGTGCCAGTACCAGGGCAAAACCGCAGCTCACATCACTCAAAAAGTGTGCGCCGATCACGATGCGCCCAAAGGCGACGAACGCTGCAACAACAACCGCCGCCCAAATGATCACGCGGCGACGCGAAGGTTTTTCCTTAAAGGCTGCCGCGGGAAGCCCGGCGAGCATAAGGCCGATCGCCGCATGCGCCGTGTGTCCGCTCGCAAACGACTTGAATCCGTCCTTGATCACGCCGGCGGCGATATAGGTCCACTTGTCGGGATTGCCGATCACCCACCACGGCTGAAAATTGAGCCCCGGCGTGACCTCGATCACGCGCATGCGCGGGCGCGACCACAGTGGCTTGACGATCACGTTGAGGATAATGGCCTGAGCGACCCACACGGCAAGCACCATCAACGCCCAGCGCGTGAGATCGTCGGGGTCGGTGTCGCGCGTAAGGCGATAGGCGATGAAGTTGGCTGCGATGACCAACGCAAACGTCAGAACCAGCTGAAACGCAATAAGCTTGCCGCCGACGCGCAGTGATCCGATAATCTCGTAGCCGACCAGACCCACGTTGATCAAAACGCCCAGCGCAGCGAGCCACTTGCTCGCCTTGGAATCGGGGCGTGCCGAGCGCACGAGCATAACGCCCGCGATGCTCGCCGTCAGCTCGAACGGCAGCTCACCGGCCGCCTCGACAAAGCGACCGTACATGCTGCCGATGTTGAACAGCGCACTCGAGATCTGATAATCAAAGAAGCTGCCCACGCCCAGACAAAGGCACAGGACAACCGCGATAATGGCGACATCTTTCTTATAGATGTATCCGAACATGCTTTCCTTTCGATGGAACCAGATTGCCCAAATGGGGCGTTTGCAGCGTCGACCCGTTAGTCGTCGTCGCTGGCACCCAACTGCTGCAGCAGCATGAGTGCCGCGGCCACCGGGCCGGTGCCGTCGTTAGCGTCGAGACCGCGACCCAGGCCGCTGCCCGCGCCGGCACCCGCCTTGTAGGGCACCGACAGCTTGCGGCTCTTGGGAAAGTTCACCGCGCCATAGCGGGTCTTAAGCTCAAAGGCCACCTTCTTGGGCACGTCAACCCCCAGGAAGGTAATGCGTCCACCGCTGAGCGTGACGCTCTCGAGCCCCAGGCGCTCGCCGCGAATACGAATGCGAGCGCGGTTGAACAGGTTGAGTCCCGCCAACGGCAGCTCGCCATGCGCAGCCTCGGTCTCCTCCTGCACCTCGTCGATACTCTCCAGGTCCTCAGCCGCCGCGAGCTTGCGGTACACGAGCACGCGCTGGTCCACCGCCGGCAGGTACTCCTCGGACAAGAAGTAGTCGGCCGGCAGGTTGATGCCCACGCTCGCCGCCTCCACGCCGGCATCGTCGTCGCCGCGCGCCTCGGCCACGGCCTGTCCCAGCATCTGCGTAAACAGGTCAAAGCCCACACTCGACAGGTTGCCGTGCTGCTCGGCGCCCATGAGCGAACCGGCACCGCGGATCTCCAGGTCGCGCATGGCGATGCGCATGCCGCTGCCCAGATCCTGGAACTCGGAAAGCGCGGTCAGGCGCGCCGTGGCCTCCTCGGTGAGCGGCAGCTCACCCGGGAACATAAAGTACGCGTATGCCTGCGTGGCCGAGCGGCCCACGCGGCCCTTAAGCTGGTAGAGCTGTGCCAGACCCAGACGCTGCGAGTCCTCGATGATGAGCGTGTTGGCCGTTGCGTTGTCGATGCCGCTCTCCACGATGGTCGTGGCGATGAGCACGTCGATCTTCTTGGTCGCGAACTCGATCATCACGTCCTCGACCTCGCGCGGGCTCATCTTGCCGTGCGCCACGCCCACGCGCGCCTCGGGCGCGGCCTCGTGCACGCGCGCCACAGCATCGTCGATGGTCTTGACGCGGTTGGACACGTAATACACCTGACCGCCGCGGCCCACCTCCAGGCGAATCGCCGCACTCACCACGTCGGGGTCGTACTCCCCCACGTGCACGATCACGGGGCGACGCCCGGTCGGCGGCGTGGTGATCAGGCTCATGTCGCGCACGCCGCTCGTAGCCATCTGCATGGTTCGCGGAATAGGCGTTGCCGAGAGCGTGAGCACGTCGATTTGCTCGCGCAGGTTTTTGAGCTGCTCCTTGTGCTGCACACCAAAGCGCTGCTCTTCGTCGATGATCACCATGCCCAGGTTCTTGGGGTTCACATCGGCAGAAAGCAAGCGGTGCGTTCCGATCAGCACATCAATCGTGCCCTCGGCAAACGCCTTGAGCGCGCGCTTTTGCTGCGCCGGGGTACGGAAGCGGCTGAGCACCTCGACCTCCAGGCCAAACGGGGCAAAGCGCTCAAAGAATGTCTCGTAATGCTGCTGGGCCAGAATGGTCGTGGGGCAGAGCACCATGACCTGACGGCCGGAGTCCACGCACTTAAAGGCCGCACGCAGGGCGACCTCGGTCTTGCCGAAGCCCACGTCACCGCAGAGCAGGCGGTCCATGGGCTTGGGCGCCTCCATGTCGGCCTTGATGTCGGCGATAGCCTCCAGCTGGTCGCGCGTCTCGTCGTAGGGGAAGCTCTGCTCCATCTCGATCTGCTCGGGCGTATCGGGCGGACAGGCGATACCGGTAATCGACGAGCGGCGCGTATACAGGTCGACCAGGTCAAACGCAAGCTTTTTGGCATTCTTGCGCGCCTTGTTGGTGGCCCGCGTCCAGTCGGCGGTGTTGAGCCTGGTCAAGCGCGGTTTATCGCCGTCGGGACCAACGTAGCGCGTAATGCGGTCAACCTGCTCCAGCGGCACGTAGAGCTTGTCGCCATCGGCGTATTCCAGCAAAAAGTAGTCGCGTTCCTTGCCGCCCACTTCCTGGCGCGCGATCTCGCTAAAGAGCGCGATGCCGTGGGTAGCGTGCACCACGTAGTCGCCCGGCTTAAACGGGAAGGTAATCTGCGTAATGTCAACCTTGCGGCGGCTGCGCGCGCGGTTGGCATCCATGCGGGCGTTGAGATCGGCGATCGAGAACACGGCCAGATTGGCGTCGGGCACCACCACGCCCTGCGGCAGGGCAGCGTCCACAAAGGTCACGCGCCCGCGCGAGATGGTGGGCACGGCGGCGCCGGCG
>CABRWN010000016.1 GCA_902474645.1 uncultured Collinsella sp. | reverse complement strand
TACCATATGGAGTTTTCGAGCCTGTGTCCCCAAGGGATGCGGGCTCGTTTCTTTTACACGCCGGCGGGGCTCTAAGTTGCGGTGGAATAGATCCTGTTTATACCGTTTACCAGCTTATTTAGGAACTATTTCACCGCAACTCAGAGGAAGACGGTTAAAGAGCACTCAGGCTCGGGGTCCAGCCGATGGTGGGGGTCGCGCCGTCGAGAGTCTCGTTGATGGTGGCGGCCATGCCGGCGAGTAGGCTGTTCTCGCTTACGGTGAGCGTCTTGTAGCCGCCGGCACGCATGAGTTCGCGGATCACCACGGCGCCAGCCAAGATCACGCCCGCGCGTTTGGGCTGTACACCCGGTAGCGCGGCGATGCCTTCCGCGTCCAACACAGACATGCGCTCGATAGCGGCCGAGACCTGCTCCAGCGACAGCTCGCGTAGGTGAACAAAGCTCGAATCGTACGGTTCCAGCTCGTGGACCAGAGCCACCAGCGTAGTCACCGTGCCACCCACCGCGACCAGACGCTCGGCGCGCTCAAAGTCGCTGGGCAGGCCTTCAAAATAGGCGGCGAACTGCTCGCCTGCCCACGAGGCAGCGGCAGCAAGCTCGCCGCGTGCGGGCGGCAGCGCCGAGAAAAACCGCTCCGTCACGCGACGGCAACCGATGTCCAGTGAGCGCGTTCCCTCCAGCGCAAAGACCCCGCGCTCAGGCGCATAGACGCCCGTCGCGAGCTCCGTGGAGCCGCCACCCGAATCGGCGACGATGATGCGCTCGCCTGCAAAGTCGTGCGCTACGCCAAAAAACGTCAGGCGCGCCTCAACCTCGCCCGGAATCACCTGCGGTTCGAGCCCCAGCTCGCGCAGGCCGTCCAGCAGCAGGGCAGCATTGGACGCATCGCGTGCGGCGCTCGTGCACGTGGTGCAGATGCACGCGGCCCCAAAGGCACGGGCTTCGTCCACAAACATGCGGCACGCAGCGAGCACGCGCCCAACGGCCGCCTCGCAAAAGCGCCCCGTCGCGTCCACGCCCTCGCCCAAGTCGGTGATCTCGGTATGCTTGGACGATTCCACGATCGCCCCGGCCTCGACCTGCGCCAGCACCAGTCGCGACGACACCGTTCCCAGGTCAATCGCGGCCACCTTATAGCGTTTGCAATTTGTCATTGCGGGCTCCCCTCCGGGCGCTATTTGCCGTTGGACACGACCGTCTGGCCCTCGACGCCGTTAAACCCAAACAGCATGTCGAGCGCTTGGATGTACCACGGCGCGTCCTTACCGACTTCTTCGATTTCCTTGGCAGCTTCGCTGGCCTTCTTGGCGTTCGACGACTTCTGGCTCGACGAGGCATCCGAATCGCCGTCCAGGCCCTGCACTTCAATCCTCTTCTCGCCGGGCATCACCAAGCCCAGGTCCTCGGATGCCGCATCCTTGATACCCTCCTCCGAGAGCAGCTTGTCGACGCTTTTTTGCAGCCCATCATTGTATTGCTGGCGAATCTCGACCTGCTTGGTCAAGATATCGCTCGAACGCTTTGCCACGTACAGGTCGCGCACGGGGAAATACAGGCTCACGAGCACCAGGGCAACGACGATGCCGATGAATAGCCCTCGCTGAGGACCGTGGGTAAAGTCGTAGATCGCCTTGACCACCGCGTTGTCGTTGGCGTAGTGCATAAAGTCCGAGCCCGAAAAACGGTTCGAGGGCCTGCTCGACCTATCGTGCGTTTGAGCCGACGAGCGCTGAGCATGCGACGAACGTGCCGGGCGCACTGGTCCATCTGTCGAAGTATTCACTTGAGCATTGGGGCGCGAGGTACTTGTCGGGCGCTGCATGGAGCGGTCGGCGCCGGCGTAGGCGGACCCACCGAGCTGCACCGTGCGCGCACGGCGAGGCGACGGCTCACGCGAACCGGCGGAATAGTACCTGTTGTCGTAAATCTGATCCATGTGCGCCTTGTGCGGTTGAGGTTTGTTTGCGCTAAGTATTCTAGTTATAGCACGAGCGCGCGCACCGCCTTCGACGGCCTTTGCTCGACATAAAAAAGGCGCTGAGTCATATGGCCCAGCGCCCAATGGTGCTCAACAGCGCCCGGCTGGAGCAAGGCAAATCCGAGTCTTCCCCGCCCCCGCGACCTCCGCGTGCCTAGCGAATGTTGTAGAACGCGGCCTTGCCGGCGTAGCGCGCGCTGCCCTCGAGCTCGTCCTCGATGCGGATGAGCTGGTTGTACTTGGCGATGCGGTCGCTGCGGCACGGGGCGCCCGACTTGATCTGGCCGGCGTTGACGCCCACGACCAGGTCGGCGATCGTGGAGTCCTCGGTCTCGCCGGAACGGTGGCTCACGATGCAAGCGTAGCCGGCCTCCTTGGCGGTCTCGATGGCCTCGAGTGACTCGGTAAGCGTGCCGATCTGGTTGACCTTGACCAGGATCGCGTTGGCGGCACCCAGCTCGATGCCCTTCTTGAGGCGCTCGGTGTTGGTGACGAACAGGTCGTCGCCCACCAGCTGCACCTTGTTGCCAATGCGACGGGTAAGCTCGACCCAGCCGTCCCAGTCCTCCTCGGCCATGCCGTCCTCGATGGAGATGATGGGATAGGTGTCGACGAGCTTCTCCCAGTAATCGACCATCTGGGCGCTCGTATACTCAACGCCCTCGCCCTTGAGCTCGTACATGCCGGTCTCGGCGTTGTAGAACTCGGTCGAGGCCGGGTCCATGGCGTACATGAAGTCGACGCCGGGCTTAAAGCCGGCCTTCTCCACGGCCTTGGTGATGTACTCGAACGGCTCGGCATTGGTCTTAAGGTTGGGGGCAAAGCCGCCCTCGTCGCCCACGCCGCCGCCCAGGCCGGCCTCGTGCAGCACGCCCTTGAGGGTGTGGTATACCTCGGCGCACCAACGCAGGCCCTCGGCAAAACTCGGGGCGCCCACCGGCATGATCATGAACTCCTGGAAGTCAACGTTATTGTCGGCATGCACACCGCCGTTGAGGATATTCATCATGGGCGTGGGCAGCAGATGGGCGTTGACGCCGCCCAGGTACTGGTACAGCGACAGGCCCGCCGACTCGGCAGCGGCGCGGGCGACGGCCAGCGACACGCCCAGGATGGCGTTGGCACCGAGCTTGGTCTTGTTGGGGGTACCGTCCGCGGCAATCAGCGCGGCATCGACGGCGCGCTGGTCGAAGGCGTCGAGGCCCACGACGGCGTTAGCGCACTCGTTGTTGACGTGCTCGACGGCCTGCGAAACGCCCTTGCCCAGGTAGCGGCCCTTGTCGCCATCGCGCAGCTCGCAGGCCTCAAAGGCGCCGGTCGAAGCACCCGAAGGCACCATTGCGCGGCCAAAGCTGCCGTCCTCGAGCACGACCTCGACCTCGACGGTGGGATTGCCGCGGCTGTCGAGTACCTCGCGACCGTAGACGTCCAAAATATCGCTCATGTTGTCTCCCTCTCACTTGGAAACGTAGTGGATGCAAGCGACCGGCTGACCGTGCACCATCGGTGCGCCTCCGTAAGTTAGCCATGTCGCACTTTTTGCATTATGCCCTAAGTTAGCCGAGGGATACACTTGATTTTCGAAAAATTTAGCGGGAACGATGAGGCGTGTCAGCCCGTCGTTCCCGCAGTCTTACTCCTCCGCCTTTGCGGCATCCCACAGGTCGTTGAGGCCGTGGGTCGAGAGCTCGGCCAGATCCACGTGGGCATCGGCCGCCATCTGCTCCATCGCAGCCCAGCGACGGCGAAACTTGGCCGTGCTCGCGCGCAGGGCGCTCTCGGCGTCGATCCCCTCTTTGCGCGCGACGTTGACCAGGGCAAAGAGCAGATCGCCAAACTCCATTTCGCGCTCGGGCGAGCCAGGGGCCTCGGCCTCAAACTCGGCACGCTCCTCGGCGACCTCGTCCCACACATCCTGGACCGTCTCCCACTCAAAGCCCACGGCAGCCGCCTTGCGCGACACCTTCTGAGCCTGCATCAGCGCCGGCAGATGCGTGGGCACGCCGTCGAGCAGGCCCTCGGGCGCAGCCTCGCCTGCCGCCACGGCCTTGTCCTTGGCAGCCCTCTCGGCAAGCTTAACCTCGTCCCAAATCTTGAGCACCTCGTCGGAGCTCTCGGCATCCACATCGCCAAACACGTGCGGATGACGGCGAATGAGTTTGGCGTCAATATCGCGCGCCACGTCGGCCAGTGTAAACTCGCCGGCGTCGGCTGCGATCTGCGCGTGCAGCACTACCTGCATGAGCACGTCACCCAGCTCCTCGCGCAGGTGTGCCGCATCGTCAGCCTCGATGCAGTCGAGCGCCTCGTAGGCCTCCTCGATCATGTTCTTGCCAATGCTCTGATGCGTCTGTTCGCGGTCCCACGGGCAGCCATCGGGCTGACGCAGGCGCCAGATGGTCTGCACCAGATGCTGCAGCTCGGCCGACGCGTCGACCAGCGTGGACAGATCGCGCGAGCCCTCGGCATTTTGCTGAGCCATGTGCTGCGCCATGGTTACTCCTCCTCCAGGATCACGTGGCGGAACGCGCCGTTCTCGTAGATGCCATAGCTGTGCGTGCCGTCCTTGGGAATGCTCACGCTGCCGGGGTTGAAGAGCCACAGGCCCGGGTGCGCGGCGCTCTCCTCGTTGACCTTGATGTGCGTGTGGCCGTAGACGAGCGCGGAGCCCTCGGGCAGCGCGGGCGCGTGGTCGACGCTGTTGTGCATGCCGGCGCCAAAGACGTGGCCGTGCGTCAGGAACAACTCGCGGCCGGTCTCGTCGAACAGCATGGCGTAGTCCGCCATGACGGGAAAGTCGAGGACCATCTGGTCGACCTCGGCGTCGCAGTTGCCGCGCACCGCGATGATGCGGTCGGCTAGGGCGTTGAGCAGCGGAATCACGCGCTTGGGGGCGTAATCGCGCGGCAGGTCGTTGCGCGGTCCGTGGTAGAGCAGGTCGCCCAGCAGAACGATGCGGTCAGGCTGCTCGGACTCGATGGCGGCGCAGAGGCGCTCGATCCAATATGCCGAGCCGTGGATATCGGAGGCGATGAGGTATTTCATGGTGGTCCTTTCGGTGGGGTTAATAGGATTGGTGCGGCGCGTCGTTGGCCTGTGTCACTCAAATCGCAGTGCCGCGCTCTGAGCCGTCTGCATCACGCGTTGGAGCGGCACGTCATGTTCGCGGGCAAGACAGGCGCAATCCTCGTACTCGGGAGCCGCGCGCTCGCTGCCGTCGGGCAGGGTCGCCACCTTAACGGATACCTCGCCCCAAGGCGTTGTCACCTGCTCGAATCGGCGCGGCAGGCAAACGCGTTCCATCACCTGGCGACGAACGGCGTTGGTCGTGGTCTCCAAAAAGATAATCGTCTGCAGGCACTCGATATCCTCGTGCGAGCAGATCACCTGCAGCTGCCAGCCGGGGCGTCCTTTTTTGCAGTAGAGGGGCAGCCAGTGCACCTCGCGCGCACCCGCCTCGCGCAGGCGGTCGGCGGCGTAGGCAAGCACCTCGGGCGATGCATCGTCGATGTCGCATTCCAGCTTGACGATGGTCTCGGGCGCATCGGTCTCGCGAGACAGCGGGGATGTGCTATCGCATTGCATACGGTCCGGATCCTTTCCGCGCGGGCTCGTTTTGTTCACCCAAACGCTAGCACATCGCAGGCGGCGCAGGGGCGGCGTCATGGGATAGGTGCGACTTTTGCTGGGCGCAAGTGCTGGCGCGCTCCAACGCCGGCCCGCTCCACTCAAACGTGTACATCAGCCTCCAAACATGTCATTTTCTGCAGCTTTTGGAGGCTGACGTACACGTTTTGAGAGCACAAGCGAGGCCGCACCGCGCAGCCTTTCCGATCGATTTCGGCACCTCACGCGCACGACGCGCCGAGGCTGCACCATTACAATGGAGCGGATTCGCCAAATGCAAAGGAGTCGCCATGCCCGCCTGCCCGCTAGCCGATTGCCACACCCACACCTCATTTTCGGACGGGCATGCCTCGTTTGAGGACAACGTCCGTGCCGCTGCCGCCGCCGGCTGTGAGGTTATGGTCTCGACCGACCATCTCACCCTGCCCGCCAGCATGGACGCCAGCTGCGAAGTGCAGGTCGTCGAGGGCGACTTGCCGGCGCATCGTCTGGCCTTTGAGGACGCCCGCAAACTCGCCGCGCAGATCGCGCCGGAGCTCACCTTTATCTACGGTTTTGAATGCGATTGGTACGAGGGCTGCGAACCCTTGGTTGAGCGCTGGTCCCAGGGCGCCGTGGTGCGCTTGGGCAGCGTGCACTGGATTGGCGACCCCGGCGATATCATGGCCGGTGCCGCGGGTACGGCGGGAACGGAAAACGTCGTTCGTCCCGATACGCCCGATTCGTGCTGCGGTTGGATCGACGATGACACCAACCTGCACGTTTGGGAAAACCTGGGCGTGCGCGGCGTGTGGGAGCGCTACGTCGACGACTGGTGTCGCGCCTGCGAAAGCTCGCTTAACTTCGACGCGATGGCCCATCCCGACCTGGTCATGCGCTTTTCGAAGGAGGGCTTTGCGCCCGATTTTGACCCGGCGCCGTTTTGGGAGCAGATGTCCGAATGCGCCCACAATACAGGTCGCCGCGTTGAGGTCTCGACCGCCGCACCGCGCAAGGGACTCGACGACTACTATCCCGCGACCGGGCTGTTGCGTTGCTTTGCCCATGCCGAGGTGCCGATTACTTTTGGCTCGGACGCACACCGCGCCTGCGACATCTGCTGGAACATCCGCGAGGCCCAGGCGCACGCCTACGACTGCGGTTATCGAACCTTCGACATCCCCCACGCCACCGGCGAATGGGAATCCACGCCCCTCGCCTAGCCATCCCTTCATAAGTTGCGGTGAAATAGGGATTGTTTTGCTTGATGAAGCGCTTAAACAGTCCCTATTTCACCGCAACTTCCATGACCCCGTTACACCAACAAAGACTGTCCCAAACGACTAGTGGCGGCGGGCGTTGAGTTCGCCGGCAAGCTCGTCGAGGGTGATGCCGTAGCGCTCGAGCGTCACGAGCAGGTGGTAGACCAGGTCGCCGGCCTCGTAGCGGATGTGATCGCGATCGTTATCCTTGCAGGCCATGATCACCTCGCTCGCCTCCTCGGCAAGCTTCTTGAGCAGCTCGTCCTCGACGTCGGTCAGCAGACGCGCGGTATAGCTCTCCTGCGGCGATGCATCACGACGACCGTGAATCACCTCGGCGAGCCCCGTCAGCGTCTCACCGATATTTCCATCCTGAACGTTTGCGGTGCGCACACCCATGGTTCAATCCTTTCTGGTGGCCGAGCGTCTAATCGAGCGCCCGCCCTACGCGAGTTTCTTGAAGAAGCAGGTACGGTTGCCGGTATGGCAGGCCGGGCCCGGCGAGTCGACCTTGACCAGCAGCGTATCGCTATCGCAGTCGGCCCAGAGCTCCTTGACCGCTTGCATATTGCCGCTCGTCGCGCCCTTGTTCCAGAGCTCCTGGCGACTGCGGCTCCAAAACCACGTGGTGCCGGTCTTGAGCGTCAGCCCCACCGATTCCTCATTCATCCAGGCAACCATAAGCACCTCGCCGGTGTCATACTGCTGAACCACACAAGGAATCAACCCACGGGCGTCATACGTAAGGTCAGACGCTTCTATTACCTCAGTCATCATTTCTCCCAAGTCATAAACGAAACCCCACAGGTCGGCGAGGGTTGTCCAGGTGCCGCAGGTTGCCGCGAAAGAGGAGCGACGCGTACTTTGGTACGCGAGCGACGGTTTGAGCGGCAAGATGCGGTACCTGGACAAGCCGCAGCACTAGAAGTCCAATCTCACGGGGATGCCCTGCGACGCCATATACTCCTTCACCTGGCGAATGCTGAAGGTTCCAAAGTGAAAGACGCTTGCCGCCAGCACGGCATCGGCCTCGCCCTCGATCACGCCCTCGGCAAAATGCTCGAGCGTACCCACGCCGCCGCTCGCGATGACGGGAATCGGCACCGCGCGCGCCACGGCGCGGGTGAGCGCCAAATCAAAGCCGGCCTTGGTGCCATCGCGATCCATACTGGTCAGTAGGATTTCGCCGGCGCCGCGACGAGCCGCTTCCTCGGCCCACGCCACCGCATCGATACCCGTGGCGTTGCGACCGCCCGCCGTGAAGACCTCCCACCTATCGGCACCCGGCTCGCCGGGCAGGCCCACACGCTTGGCATCAATCGCCACGACCACGGCCTGGCTGCCAAACGCCGCGGCAGCCTGGCTAATCAACGACGGGTCGCGCACGGCCGCCGAGTTGAGCGACACCTTGTCGGCACCGGCGGCAACCATGGTGCGCATGCCTGCCAGGTCGCGAAAGCCGCCGCCCACGGTATAGGGAATGGCCAGCTCCTCGGCTGCATGCGCCGCCATCTCGATGGTCGTCGCGCGGTTATCGCTCGTGGCGGTAATGTCCAGGAAGACGACCTCGTCCGCGCCCTCGCAGTCGTAGGCGCGCGCCAACTCCACCGGATCGCCCGCATCGCGCAAGCTCACAAAGTTGACGCCCTTGACCACACGGCCGTCCTTGACGTCCAGACAGGGAATCACGCGTTTGGTAAGCATGGGCTACTCCTCCCCTCGGGCGGCGGCCAGTGCCTGGGCCAGCGTAAAGTTGCCCTCGTAGAGCGCACGGCCGGTAATGGCACCCTCAATAGCATCCTCACCCACCGCAGCCAGCGCGCAAATGTCGTCGAGCGTAGAGATGCCGCCCGAAGCCACGACAGGAAAGCCCGCGACCTTGGCAACATGGCGATACGCCGCCACATCGATGCCCGTCTGCATGCCATCGCGCGCGATGTCGGTATACACCAGATGCTTAAAGCCCAGCTCGGTGAGCTGTGCCACGGCATCGTCGAGTGCCACGCCCGCGCCGTCGCGCCAGCCGTTCACCTTGACCTGGCCGTCGCGAGCGGCGATGTCGGCCACGAGCAGCTCGCCAAAGCCTTGGGCCGCCACCTCGGCAAAACCCGGCTCGGTTACCAGCACGGTACCCAGTGCGATGCGGCGAGCACCGTAGCCGACCAGTTCGTCGATGCGCGCAAGCGAGCGAACGCCGCCGCCCACGTCCACGGACAGACCGTCGACGCCGCAGATAGCCTTGATCACCGCCGAGTTGGCAGCGCATGCGTCCTCGTCCTCGCCAAAGGCGGCGGACAGGTCGACGACGTGCACCCAGCTCGCACCCTGCTCGGCAAACGAGCGGGCGACTGCCACGGGATCGTCGGAATATACCTTGCAGCGGCTGCGGTCGCCGCGCTCCAGGCGCACGACCTTGCCGCCGATCAGATCGATTGCGGGAAACAGGATCATCGGCCAGCCTCCTCGACGATGTTGACGAAGTTCTTAAGGATGCGCTGCCCCAGCGCGGAGGATTTCTCGGGATGGAACTGGCAGCCCCACACGTTGCCATGGCGCACGATGCACGGGAAGCTCCGCGTATAGTGCGTGCGCGCCAGCACATCGGCGTCATCGGCGTCGTCGGCCACCGCGTAGCTGTGGGTGAAGTACATGTTGGCGCCCTCGGCAAAACCGGCAAGCAGCGGATCGGCCGCACCGGCGGGCGTCATGTGCACCTGGTCCCAGCCCACGTGCGGTACCTTCAGGCGACTCGATTTCAAGCGCGTGCACGAGCCGCGCATGATACCCAGACCATCGACCCAGGGGCCGCCGACCTGCTCGGAGGCGTTGCCGTCCGCGGCAACACCCTCGTCCGCAGGCACGCCCTCGTTGCCTCGCTCAAAAAATAGCTGAAGGCCCAGGCAGATACCGAGCAGCGGAGTTCCAGCGGCGACGGCATCGAGCACCGCGTCCGCCTCGCCGCTCTGGCGCATAAAGGCGATCGCGTCATAGAACGCGCCCACGCCCGGGATGACCAGGCCGTCGGCATTGCGGATCTGCTCCGGATCGTCCGACGTGCAGGCGGCGGCACCGGCGCGCGCAAGCCCGCGCACAACACTCGATAAGTTGCCCTTGTGATAGTCAACCACCACGATCTTCGGTTCGCCCACGCGACCCCTCCACTTCTCATCATCCAAAACCACCACAAAGGTGCCTGTCCCCTTTGTGGTGGTTTTACCCTTGTGACGGTTACAGCGATCCCTTGGTGCTGGGGATGCCCTGCACGCGGGGATCGAGCTCGCAGGCGTGGCGCATCGTGCGGCCCACGGCCTTAAAGGCGGCCTCGATAATGTGATGCGAGTTGCCGCCCGCCAGCTCGCGCACGTGCAGCGTGAGCTTGGCGTCGCGCGCAAAGGCGCAGAAGAACTCGACGGCCAGCTCGGTATCGAAGCTGCCCACGCGCTCGGTCGGCACGGGCAGCTCGCAGTAGGCCTGCCCGCGGCCCGAAATATCAACAGCAGCCATCACAAGTGTCTCGTCCATGGCGATCGCCGCGTCGGCAAAGCGCGTAATGCCCGCCTTGTCGCCCAGCGCCTGGCAAAACGCCTCGCCCAGCACAATACCCGCGTCCTCGACGGTGTGATGCGCATCGACCTCCACGTCGCCCACCGCGTGCACCGTCAGATCGAACAGACCATGGCGGCCAAAAGCGTTGAGCATGTGGTCGAAAAACGGCACGCCGGTCGAAATGTCGCACACGCCAGATCCGTCCAGGTCGAGCTTTACGACAATGTCGGTCTCGCCCGTCTTGCGGGTCACCTCGGCATAGCGGTCCATCTACATCTCCTCCTTCACCAGCGCGGCAAACGCGGCCAGCACCTCGTTGTTTTCCTGCGGGGTGCCCACGGTAATGCGCAGGCAGTCCGCGAGCCCCGGCGCGTAGCTAAAGTCGCGCACCAAAATTGAATACTCGTCGCGCAGACGCTCGCGCACGTGCGTAGCATGCGGCGTGCGCACGAGCACAAAGTTCGCCGCGCTCGGCCACGCCTCCACGGGCAGACCCTCGGCAGCCATTGCACGCAGGGCGTACAACTCGCGCTCGCGCTCGGATGCAACCTGTGCCACCACGGGCGTGTACGCATCGCGGGCACGCACGCAGGCAAGCGCGGCGGCCTGGCTCAGCACGTTAACCGAATAGATCTGGCGAATCGCCGCGAACACGTCGATGACCTCGGGCGCCGCGATCACATAGCCCAGACGCGTGCCGGCAGCGCCAAACGCCTTGGACAGCGTATGCAGAATCACCAGGTTTGGATGCTCGGCGATAAGCCCCTGCGCCGTGGTTGCCGCGCCAAACGAATCGTCGGCAAACTCAACGTAGGCCTCGTCGACCATGACCATGCCGGGGCACGCATCGCACAGCGCCGCGACAAAGTCGAGCGGCGCCACGTCGCCCGTGGGATTGTTGGGCGAGGTCACGATCGCCAGGTCGCACCCGGGCGCCGCCGCAAACACAGCCGCTTGGTCGAGCTCAAAGGTCGCCGGGTCGCGCCACACATCGCGCACCTCAGTCTGACAAAGCGACGCAAAGAACGCATACTCACTAAAGCACGGCGGGCAGTTGAGCAGGGTCCGTCCCGCGCCGCCAAACGCCAGCAGGTAGTTATAGAGCAGCTCGTCGCCGCCGTTTCCCACGCAAATATTCTCACGCGCCACGCCATGCCAGGCAGCAAGCTCATCGCGCAGGTCGTTGGACATGGGATCGGGATAGCGGTTGAGCGGCGTGGCAGCCAAAGCCGCGTCGATTGCCGCGCGCACGCCGACCGGCACGGGATAGGTGTTCTCGTTGGCCGAAAGATTGATGCGCGTGGGCGTAAAGTTGGGATCGTAGGGCTCAATACCGGCCAAGTAGGGCTGGACGAGCTCCTTCATGCGCGGCGTGAGTTCGGCCATGTTAAGCCTCCTCGCTGGTCGCGCCAGCGGCACCGCCCGCAGCCGCCAGGTCCACGCCCTCGGCGACCGTCGCGGTCGTATCACCCGGCCAGGCGACCTTGGTCAGGTCGGCCGCAGCCAGCGACGCAGCGCTCACGGCATCCTCGCCCTGCTCCAACACGCGGCGGCGCAGCGCGGCGGAAAGCGCGTGTGCCCACAGACCCTCGGCCTCGGCCAGGCGCTGCGTGGCGGGAGCGTCGGAGAGCAGGCCCTCAGGCGTATAGCAAATGACACTCGAGCGCTTGACGAACTCCTCCACCGAAAGCGGGTTGGAGAACATGGCCGTGCCGCCGGTCGGCAGCGTGTGATTGGGGCCGGCAACGTAATCGCCGAGTGGCTCGGAGCTCCAAGCGCCCACAAAGATGGCGCCGGCGTTGCGAATACCGCCAAGCAGGCCCATCGCATCCTTGCAGTGCAGCTCCAGGTGCTCGGGCGCCACGGTGTTCACCGCCTCGACGGCGGCGGCCATATCGGCAGCCACCACGATGGTGCCCTCGTTATCGAGTGAGGCGCGTGTGATCTCGGCACGCGGCGACTGCGCTACTAGAATGTCGATGCCCGCCTCGACCTCGCGCGCAAACTGCTCGTCGCAGGTCACCAGATAGCAGGCCGCCAGCGGATCATGCTCAGCCTGGGCCATCAGGTCGGCCGCGACCACCATGGGCTTGGCCGTGGCGTCGGCCAGCACGCAGACCTCGGAGGGACCGGCGACCATATCGATACCCACATCACCCGGGACAATCTGCTTGGCAGCGGCGACAAAGGCGTTACCCGGGCCGGTAATCTTGTCGACACGCGGAATGGTCTCGGTACCGTACGCCAGCGCGGCCACGGCCTGGGCGCCGCCCACCATATAGATCTCGTCCACGCCGCCGAGCTTGGCGGCCGCGAGCGTATACGGGCTAATCAGTCCATCCTTTTGCGGCGGGGTTACCATGACCACGCGTTTGACGCCGGCCACCTTGGCGGGAATGGCGTTCATAAGCACGGTGGAAGGGTACTGTGCACGACCGCCCGGCACGTAGATACCGGCCGCAGCAAGCGGGGTCACCTTAACGCCGAGCATCGTGCCGTCCGGGCGCGTGGTAAACCAGCTCTGCTCGACCTCGCGCTGGTGGAACTCGCGAATCTGGCGTGCAGCCTTTTCGAGCGCCGCGACAAAAGCGGGATCGAGGCCTTCGAGCGCGGCATCGATCTGCTCTTGCGGTAGACGGAAGCTCTGCAGTTCAACGCCGTCAAAGCGCTGGCAATAGTCGCGCACTGCGGCATCGCCGTTGGCACGCACGTTGGCCACAATATCGCGGGCGGCGTCGACGATGTTTTGCGGCAGCACGCCCTTACGGTTGAGCTGGTTGGTAACGAGGCGCTCACCGGGAGCAAGCTTGATAGTCTTCATATCGGTATCCCCTATCGGTCGAGGTCTTGTTCGAAAAACGAGAGACCGGGCGGCGGCGCCAATCAGCCCGCAGCCCGGACGTTGGGGCGCCCGTTGCGTGCTCGCGCTATTGTGCCGAGCCCGCAACGGGCTCAAAATGCTTGTCCTTCACGGCTGCCGCCAAGCGATCTGCCAGATTGCGTACGCGCGGATCCAGACGTGCGGCGCCTGGATTGACAAAGAAGCGGGCCGTGCAGTCCATGATGCGGCCGGTGATGACCAGGTCATTGTCACGCAGCGTGGCGCCCGTGGCGGTAATGTCCACGATGCGATCGGTCATGCCGACAATGGGGCCCAGCTCGATGTTGCCGTGCAGCGAGACGATATCGGCATTCACACCGCGCTCGGCATACCAGGCACTCGCGATGCGCGGGTACTTAGTTGCCACGCGAAGCGACCCGCGGCGGGCATAGTTGCGCTCGGCCTGGCCGGCGCGCCACGCGGGCTCCGCCTCGATAAAGGTGCACAGGCCGTAGCCCAGATCAACCAGCTGCAGCAGGTTGAGGTCGGCCTCGATGAGCGAGTCCCAGCCGCAGATGCCGCAATCGGCACCGCCACAGCCCACAAAAGCGGGCGCGTCGCTGGGGCGCACAATGACAAACTCGATATCGCCGACCGTGCCCTCGCCGGCACGCATGTCGCGGCCGCGCACGATGAGGTGACGACCGGGATCGCGCAGCTCCGAGACATCCAAACCCGCGGCCTCGAGCACGTCGAGTGTGTCGGCCTTAAGCGAGCCCTTGGGCACGGCAATGCGCAGCGGACCCTCGGTGCCGCGGCCCACGGCATGGTCACCATCGGAAGCAGCGTCCTCGGCCGAGGTGCGCGCAGCCTCCAGGCGTTCAAGCGAAAAGGCGAAACCCGCCGCCGGCACCTCGATGCCGTCGCCAAATGCGCCAGTAAAGATGGAGTCGTAGCGTCCGCCCGAACCGACCGGATCGGGCAAGCCGCCGGCATAGGCCTTAAAGACCAAACCCGTGTAGTAATCGAAAGAGTTCATGATGGAGAAGTCGAAGGACAGCACCTGGGCGTCCTCGGGAGCCAGGCCCTCGACCAGGGCGCGCAGCTCGCGCGTGAGCGGCGCGACAATGCCCGCCGCCGCCAGCAGCGCGTCGACGCGGTCGAGTACCTCGGCGCCGCCGTGCAGGCGCGGCAGCTCGCTAATGGCGGCCTTGACGGCCTCGGGCTCGGCGCTTGCCGCCACGCGGGCATCGAGGCCCACGAAGTCGTTGGCGTGCACGCAACGCAATGCCTCGGCAGCCAGGTCGCGATCCTCACAGGCCGCGAGCAACTCCTTAAACGGACGCACGCTACCCGCGATAATGCGCGCATCGGGCAGTGCCAGCTTGCGCACGGCCTCGGCCACCAGCGAGACGATCTCGACATCGCCCGTGGTATCGCCCGCACCGATAAGCTCAAAGCCCAGCTGCGTAAACTGACGCGAGCCACCGGCATTGCGCTGGCACTCGCGGACCACCGGCGCCTCATAGCGCAGGCGCAGCGGCAGATCGGCCGCGCGCATGCGAGTCGAAACCAGGCGAACGATCGGCAGCGTGTTGTCGGGACGGACCACCAGCAGGCGACCGTCGTCATCAAAGAGCTTAAACGGGGTGTCCGCAATGCGGCCGCCCTCCTCGAGCGAACCCTTGTCCTCGAGCAGCGGCGTCTCGACCGGCAGGTAATGATGCTCCCTAAAGCAGCCCTTCACCGTCAGCGCAATCTCCTCGCGCGCCTGAGCCTCCTCGGGCAATATGTCCCGGAATCCCCACGGTGTGGCCGTCATCTGGTGAGCCTCCTCATGCTGTGTTTCGTATAGAACAGAAGACCGGCATAGCTCCGCCGGTCTTCTGGGTACTTTAGCATACTAGAGTGTTTGCGGGGAAAATCCGTCGCAGCCACTCACACCGTATTCATTTGGAAACATAGGGCAGATCGCCGCAACCCAACCCCGCCTAGGCACCAATCGCACGACGATACTCTGCCATTACCTGCGCATCGGCAGCTGCGGGGTCGGCAAAATAGCGCCCGTCATAGGTCTCGGCCGAAACAACTCCGCGATAGCCGCGCGCCACCAGCCTATCCAGGTCGGCGCGCATATCGCGGTCGCCGTCACCCCAGGCAAGATGCGTCGTGCCATCCGCCGCAACATCGACAAAATGCACGTGGGCGACATCATCGCCAAGCAGATCGAAATAATCGTCGATGGTATCCCCTGCCACCGCCATAGCGCCCAAATCCAGACACGCCTTAAGTGCCGGATGATCAACTGCCTCGATCATGCGCTTCGTGTCGGCCGCCGAGTTCACGATCATCGACTCAACCGGCTGTAGGGCCTCGAGCACCAGTCGCACGCCGCGCTCTCCCGCATGCTCGGCAATCGCACGCAGCATCGAGGCGCTGCGACCCCACGCGTCCTCGATCGGCTCGTTCAAAAATGCCCAGCCGCTCGAGACCATGACCTGCTCGGCTCCAAGTTCCGCCGCGATATCCACAACGTTCTTAAAGTACGCGAGCGTGCGGGCACGCGCCTCATTCCCACGCGCCGCGATATTCCACGGCTTGGGGTTGTTCTGTTCGGGACAAAGCCCCACAATCCGAACCCCATACCGCTGCGACAGCTCCCGCACCTGCTCGAGCGAATCGTATCCATGGCAATCGACATACAGATGCATCGCCCCGGTCCAAAGCTCGCAACACGTGTAGCCCGAGGCCGCTGCCGAAGAAAAGAATTCCTCAAGGTCAAAATAACGATGGCTGATATTCATGACGGCAAGCTGCGGATACTCCATCTTGTCCACCTTTCGGCAAAAGGGCGCCGCAGCACAGTGTGCGCGACGCCCCCTCTTACATTATTCTCATTATGACGGATGCCCTACTGAACACCAAGCACTCCAAAGAACGCGCCGGCGATACTCACGAGCAGGATCACGAGCATGATGACCAGCGGATTCATCTTCTTCTTGAGCATGAGATAGACGATTCCAAACAGCCCCATCGTGACAAAGCCCGGGAAGATTCCGTTGAGCAGCTCGGCCAGCGTCTGAGCACCATCGCCCGCACCGACCATGAGCGGAATGTCCACGGTGACCATCTCCATGGTCATAGCGCCGATCACCATGGCGCCCATGATAGAGGCCATCTTGACGATCGTGTCCATAATGCCCGATTCCTGGACCTTGCTGATCATGTCCGAGCCAAAGCGATACCCCACAAACGTCAGCAGGTAACGGATGATGTAGTGAGGGACATTGAACACGAGCAGGAACAAAATCGGGCCAAGAATAGAGCCCTGTAGCGCCAGCGACGTGCCGACACCCGTTGCCAAAATTCGCAGCGTGCCCCAGTAGAAGGCATCGCCCACGCCGGACAGCGGCCCCATCAAAGCAAGCTTGACATTAGAGATCGCGCTCGTGTCAAAGCTATCGTCAGTAGCGTTGACCTCCTCCATTGCAGCGGCGATGGACATGGGGAGCGTCGAGATGTACGGCGTGACGTTATAGAGCTCCATATGGCGCTTGAGGGCGGCCTTAAAGTCCGCATCCTGCGGATACAGCTTGCGAAGGATCGGCATAAGGGCCCACATAAAGCCGATATGGCCCATACGCTCGTAGTTCCAGGAATGCTCATAGGGAATCGAGCGCCAGAACAGCTTCTTAAGGTCTGCGCGGGAAATCAGCCCGTCATAAGAAGACTCAAACTTAAAACTCATCGAACCCACTCCCAATCGCAGGATCCTCGGTTGCCACTGCGGGCTGCTCCGCTTTTTTCTTATCACCCAAAACCGTCATCGCGACGACGATGATCGCGGCAAAGATCGCCACGCCCGTCGTGCTAATGCCAAAGTAGGCGACGAGGAAGAAGCCAGCGAAGAAGAACGGAGCCACCGTTTTGTTCATAATCATCTGCGCCAGCATCGCAAAGCCGAGTGCGGGCAAGAAGGCGGCGGCGACATCCATGCCGGTCTGAACGAAATCGGGGATGATGTTGAGCAGGCTGGCAACAGCATCGGCGCCAAAGAAGAATGCCAGGGGAATAATCAGCAGGCCGCACCAGCTCTGCGCGTAACCGGCGATGAGCATGTTGCGCGTGATGGCCTTGGTGTCCCCGTCCTCGACGTTTTTGTCGATACGGTGCACCAGCAGTAGCATCACCGGCTGGCCCAGGGCCGTATCGAGCGCCAGGACGATCGTTGCGATGGGAATGCCCAGGGTCAGGGCCGCCGAAGCGTCCGCGCCGGCCTGCATGGCAAGCGACACACCCAGGATGGTTCCGGAAATCGTATCGGGCGGGTTATACGCACCGACCGAGATGGCGCCGACCATGGCAAGCTCCATCGTGGCGCCCATGATCGTGCCGGTCACCATGTCGCCCATGACAAGGCCAACCAGAGGTCCGAGCACAATCGGGCGCTGGAGGTAGCTCGTACCGGTCAGCCACTCGGAATAGCCCAAAAGGGCAATAAGGAAAATCAGGATTGTCTTGATAACCATGATGGCCCCTAACCGATGACCTTCGCGGCGTCAGTCTTCGCATCTGCCGGAATCATCTGAATGAACAGCTCGTAGCCCTCGCCGAGCAGCTCTTTAACGTATGCCTCGTTTTCGGGCGTAAGGAACACGTTCGTCGAGACCTGGCGGGCATCCTCGCTAAAGGCAACATTGCCGAGGTTGATCTTCTTGACGCCCATCGCCTTGGCGACGGCACCGGCCTGCTGGATCGTCTCGCAAACCACGAAGAGCTTGTACTTATCGGTCACACCGCTCTGGAGCGCCTTGACGGCATCCTCGGTGTTTTTGACGACAACCTTGCAGCCCTCCGGTTTTGCAAGGGACAGGGCCTGTAGACGAAGCTTGTCATTGAGGACCGTGTCGCTCACCAACAGGATGCAATCGGCACCCAGAGCCGAGGTCCAGCTAACGGCAACCTGGCCGTGCAGCAGTCGATAATCTACACGAATCATCTGAATCATGATGTGCTCCCTAGTGGTTAAAACTCATCGAGCTCGGCCTGCCCCAGCAGGTCGTTGACGTACTTGACCTTGGTGTCGTCCGCCTCGACGATCTGGCGAATGGCCTCATCGATCGGGGTGGATTCGGACACGAACAGCAGCTGAATAAGGAGCGGCAGGTTCATATTGGTCACCAGGTGCGTGTTGGGACGCGTCTGGACGATCTTGGTGAACTCGTTGTTGACGCTGCCGCCAAAGAGGTCGGTGCAAACGACGACCTCATCGTCCGCGGCAAAGCCGTCCAGAATCGCTGTGGCCTCCTTGGTCAGGTCCTCGTTTCCGTCGACATACATAGAGAGCGCATGGACGTTTTCGCGCTCGCCGGAAAGCAGCCCAATGCTCTCGACGATTCCAGACGCAAAATGGGCATGGGATGCAACGATAAACTGCCTCATTCGATTCCCCTTTCTTGCGAATTTCGGCATAAAAATGCCCGGACGCATGCGCCCGGGCAGGGTGCTTCTTGATCAGTAGCTTATTTGTCACCGATTAGTAGTCGAACTGGTGATAGTAACGACGGTAGTTGAGGTTGTGCTTGGTGACCGTCTCGTAGTAAGCGGCAAGGCGATCGGTGATCAGCGAGGAGAGGATCCACGGAGACACGATGACGCGGAACTCGTCGTCAAGGCCGGGGATCGCGAACTCGGCGGTGTCGATGATGTTGATGTCGGTGTCGCCGGTCACGCCGCGGTTGAGGAAGGCGCGGACGCGCTCGTCGAGCTTGCGGTTCTCGTCCTCGCCCATGAACAGGAACACGGGGACGCCGGGCTCCACGAGCTCGAGCGTGCCGTGGAAGAAGTCGGCCGAGGTGATGTAGCGGGTGCGCTTCCACTGCATCTCCTCGAGGATGCACATCGAGAACAGGATGGTCTCGCCCCACAGGGCGCCGGAGCCGATGAACATGGTGTAGGGGGCCAGGGCGTACTTCTTGGCGAGCTCCTCGGCGCGCGGCTCGAAGCGCTTGCGGATGTCGAGCATGTCCTTCCAGATGTCCTTGGTCTGCTCGATAAACAGATCAAACTTGGGGAAGCAGCCACGGCGGTTGAGCAGGCGCAGGCCGAAGCAGTCGGCGAGGTAGTAGCCCATCTCGCAGCCGCCGTTACCATGATCGGAAGCCATCTTGACGCAATTCTCGGCGCCCACAGCCTGGCCGATGGGGCCCTCGGGCTTGGTCATGGCGTAGACACGAATGCCCTTTTCCTTCATCTTCTTGACGGCCTCGAGGACCTCGGGGGTGGTGCCGGACTCGGAGGCGGTGAGCACGACGGACTTCTCGGTCATGCGCTTGTGGCCCATGGCGTTCCACTCGGCGGCGTGGATCAGGTAGACCTCGAGGTCGCGGTCGCCGAACTTGTTCATGAGGTACTCGAGCTGCATGAGCTCGTCCCAGGTGCCGCCGACGCCCATCAGGAACACGGCGTCGTAGCCCTCGTCGGCGACCTTGTCGGCGAGCGCGGTCATCTTCTTGCCGGTCTC
>CABRWN010000015.1 GCA_902474645.1 uncultured Collinsella sp. | reverse complement strand
TGAACTTCAGCCTTTGGCTTAAACAAAAACGGGGGATGCATTGTGCATCCCCCGTTTTTGTTGCGGTTAGTCTAGGTCAATAAACTTGGTGCTTATGATCTTGCCGTCTTTGACGAGCATTCTGGCCATGGTGGGGCCTCGAGTGCCTCTGGGGTAGCTGGCGCTGCCCGGGTTGAGGACTAAGCAGCGGCCCACTTGGGCTTCTTTGGTTACGTGGGTGTGGCCGTTGATGGCTACGTCTACGGATCCCACCGGAAGGTCTTCGCGGTAGTGGGCTACGGCGAATTTGAGACCTTCGTAGGTAAAGAGCGCAAGACGGTCTACATCGGGGCCGTAGTCGCGGTAGTAATCGTTGTTACCCAGTACGGCCCGCACGGGGGCGATGGTGCATAGGTGCTCGTAGTCCATCTCCGACGTGAGGTCGCCGGCATGGATGATCAGGTCTGCGCCCTCAAGCTCATCCAAGAGCGCAGGCGATAAATAGCCGTGGGTGTCCGAGATGATGTCGATGCGCTTGGCGCTTGCACTGTTCATGGGATCCCTTCCGCAAAAAACGATTCGGCAGATACATACAAAAAAGGCCCCACGGCTCCGCAGACGATGGGTCTACAGGGCTGCGGGGCCAGTGTGCTAGAGACTCAGGGCCTTCTTGAGCGGCACGACGCGGCGGCGCGAAACCGGCACGCGTTCGTCGACGCCCGTAATGCCCAGCTGGATGGCGCCCGAGGGCACCGTCTCGACGTCCGTGACGCACGCCAAGTTGACGATATAGCGGCGGTGAACACGGAAGAAGCCAAAGTCGCAGAGCTTGGCCTCAAACTGCGCCAGCGAGGTCGTCGACAAAAAGCGATCATCGACGGTATAGATGCAGGAGTAATCGTCCTTGGCCATGATAAAGCGAATGTCGTCCACGGGAATGAGCACCTTGCGGCCGCCCTTTTCCACCGGGATACGCTCGATGGTCACCTTGCTGTCCGTAACCGGCTTGGCGCGTTGCATGACCTTCTCGATCGCGCGATCCAAGCGAGCTTCCTCGACCGGCTTCATCAGATAGTCGACGGCATCCACGTCGAATGCCTCGACCGCATGGTCGCTATACGCAGTCACAAACACGATCGCCGGCGGATTTTTAAGCTTATGCAGCGCCTCGGCAAGTTGCAGGCCCGAGGCACCGGGCATCGAGATATCGAGAAACACGACATCCACGCGACTTTCCATAAGCATCTCGATGGCGGAGCGGACGCTCGACGCCTCCGTGATCGTGCCGATCTTGCCCGTTTGCTCGAGCAGGAAGCGAAGCTCCGAGCGAGCCGGCGCCTCATCATCCACAATCATCGCACGCAGCATAGGGATAAAACCTTTCGTCAACTAACTACGCCGGGCATCCATCGCATGACGTTGAGCCCGTAGCCTTATATTTTACTCTTGAATGTCAAAGATGCTCTCTGACAAATCAAGATGAAGGAGCACTTTGGTGCCCTTGCCCGGCGCCGATTCGACACGCGTATAGGAGTGCGGCCCATAAAAGCGATGGATGCGCTCCGAAATATTGTGCATGGCCACACCGGCGCCGCCACCCTGGGGAGAGCTGGCGTCGGGACGGGCAGAGCGTTCGTCAAACAGTCTGGCGGCGGTACCCTCATCCATGCCCACGCCATTATCGGCCACGGCAATCAAGATTGCATCCTCGCCGTCTTGGTGAACGGTCACGTCGATCCTCAGGGCGTCGTCATCGCCCATACCATGACGCACGGCGTTCTCGACAATCGGCTGGATCACGAACGCCGGCACCAGCGTATCTTCCACGTCATCGGACACATCGAACGTCGCAAGCACGCGGTCCTCGCCAAAGCGGGCCTTCTCAAAGGTAAGGTAGCGCTTGGTCTGTGCAACCTCGCGCGAGACCGGAATAAGCGATCCCGAGTTGTCGAGCGTGGCACGATAGAACGATGAGAACTCACGAAGCAGTTCGCGAGCCCGCAGCGGGTCGGTGCGCGTAAACGATGCAATGGTGTTCAGCGTGTTGAACAGGAAGTGCGGGTTAATCTGCGCCTGCAGCGCACGCACCTCGGCGCGCGCCGTGAGTTCCTTTTGCACCTCGAGCTCGTGGATGGCGAGCTGCGTGGACAAGATCTCGGCAAAACCCGAGGCAAGCGCATACTGGGTACGGTCGACGGCGCGCGGGGTCTTGTAGTAGAACTTGAGCGTGCCGACGGTACGATCGCCCACCTTGATGGGGGCGATAATGCCGGCGGGAACTTGGTTGTGCGAGCCGTCCGAGCCCACGACATCCACCATACGGTTGAACGACTGCACGATGCCATGTTCGATAACGTAGCGTGTGGCAAGCGTGTGGATGGGAGAATCTGGCAGTAGTTTTTCCTCAAACTCTCCCGCGCAGGCAAGCACGTTGCCCTCGTCGGTGATGGCCACCGTCATGGCGCGCGTCTCGGGCAAAATGCGCCGGCACACCAAACGCGCCGACTCCTGCGTCAGACCGCCCTTAATGTCCTCGAGCATGGCCGAGGCCACCGAGAGCGTCTCCTCGGTGTACTGGGAGCGCACCGAATCGGGATTGAGCGTCAAAAAGATAAAGATGCACAGAAAGATGCACAGCAGCGCGCAGGCAATCACCGTGGCGATCGGCTCGATACCGGTCACCAAGGCAAAAATAAAGTACACCAGCACGCAAATGGCGCAGGCAACGGCAATGATGCGAAAGATTGATATTGAACTATCGCGCTGGGCGCGGCGGTCGATCATTCGGCCCCCTCCAGGATACTGATCAGTTGTGCGTCACGCCAAAGCCCGTCCATGATCTTGGGCCAAAAGCTCTGGAAACGCAGGTAGCTTGCAGCGTTTTGGCGCGCATAGGCCTTTGCCTCGCCGATACCATGGCGCCAAATGCGCAGGTAGCCCTCATGCTCGCGGGTAAACACACTGCGGACCATAGCAGTCTTGCGCACGCGGTCGTCGAGCTCGCGCGAAATCCAAGGGCCCGGGTAGGGCATGAGTGATGCCGCCGTAACGGGAATGAGCTCCTTTTGATGCGCGGCGAATGTCAACTTGGCCCGTTCGTAGTACCAACGGTATACATCCTGCATAAAGCGCGGTGAGCGCTTTTCGGACTCCGGAGGCAGATGGCGCACGGTCCACTCGTTATCGAACCACACGTCGTAGCCAAACATGCGCATGTTAAAGAGGTAATCCAAGTCCTCGCCGCGGGTGATAAACGGGTCAAAGGCCACACGCGTAAAGGCGCGGGCGTGCAGGGCCATCAGGCCGCCGCACACGTAGTTGGAGCGCGAGATGCGGGTGCCCGAGAGCGCCTTTTTCATCCAACGGTTGAACTCGATGCGCTTGGTCCACCAACGATGGCAGATGCCCGCCTTGTCCGTGGGAGCCAGCGGCGACCCGTCGCGATCGTAGAAATAGCCGCTCTTAACCAAGATCGGCAAGCCCTGACGTGTCTGCTGCCCCAACGCATAGGTCGCGCGCTTCATAAAGTCGGCGTCGATGACAGTCTCATCGTCATCCAAAAAGATAACCGCGTCATGCCCCAGCACAGCGGCACAGGCTAGCCCCATGTTGCGGATGGCACCGTAGCCTCGCAGGCTCACGCACTCGCCCGAACCCTTGGGCGCGATCTGAGCAACCCGGTCTGCAATGCGCGAGGCCTGGGTGTTGGTGACAACGGTGACCTTGAGCGTGGGATGCGCGTCGACAATCTCGTGCACGCGCAGCGACACATCGGCTGTGGCAGAAACGGGACAGACCACCAAAAGGATGATGCGCGGGATGTCACGTACCTGCTCAAGCGAGGCCAGGCAGCGGTCGAGTTCGGGATTGTCGGCGTTGAGTCGCGTCGAATGGTCATAGGTGCCAGGGGCGTTTGCGCAAGCGTCATCGCCCGCCCAATACGTTGGAATCACGACCGTGGCGTTCATGCCTTACCCTCCCTGCAACACAAAAACGGGACGCCGCCAAACACAGGCGACGCCCCGCGACCTAGCTGATTCCATCATACCCACTTGGGCAAATCATTGCTCGCAAGTCGCAATGTTTATTGCGGATAACCCCAAAAGAGTGCCGTGGACAGGCACAATAGCCGCTCGCTCCTATGCGGCGTGCTCTGCCGCCCGAGTCATGCGGGACAGGCGGACCAGCAGCATAAAGCCAACGATCAGCAGCACGCCAATGGAAAGGACGCCCAGCGACGGGTTGCCGGTCAGCGAGGTGACGACCGACACTAGGAAAGTGCCCATGACGCTTGCATAGCGACCGAAGATGTCAAAGAAGCCGTAGTACTCGTTGGACTTTTCCTTGGGGATAATGCGACCAAAGTAGCTACGGCTAAGCGCCTGCACGCCGCCCTGGAACAGGCCGACCATAATGGCAAGCACCCAAAACTCAAAGGCGGTCTTTAGGAAGAACGCGGCGAACAGCACAATGCCCATGTAGGCGGCGACCGCCACCAGGATCATGTTGAGCGTGCCCACGCGTCCGGCGAGCTTCCCGTAGATGATGGCGGACGGAAAGGCCACGAACTGCGTAACGAGCAGCGCCAGCACCAGCTGCGTCGAATCGATGCCTAAGGCCGATCCGTAGCTGGTTGCCATGGAAATGACCGTGTGGACGCCATCGATATAGAAGAAGAACGCGATCATGTAGACCAGCACGGTCTTGTTGTGGGCGATCTCGCGCATGGTGTGTCCGACCTCGGAGAACACACCGCCCACGATGTGGCCGATGGTGTCCTCGGGACCGCGCTCGCGACCGTACTTTTGCTTATAGGTGCGAATGAGCGGCAAAGTAAAGATGAGCCACCAGGCACCAGTGATGACAAACGACAGACGCGTTGCCAGCATGGTGGGGACGCCAAGAGCGGGGCCGCCCATGATGAGCGCCAGACAGATGACGAACGGCACGGTGGAACCGATGTAGCCCCAGGCATAGCCCGAGCTGGACACGGCGTCCATGCGCTCGTCGGTGGTAACGTCGGGCAGCATGGCGTCGTAGAACGTCATAGAAGAGTTAAGGCCGATGGTGCACAGCACGTACACGGTCAAAAATGCCATGGCGGACATTGGGATAGCCTGCGCCAGGCAAAGCACCAGGCCCGTGAGGAAGAAGCCCAAGAAGAACTTGATCTTGTTGCCGGCATAGTCGGCAAGCGCGCCCAGAATGGGCATGAGCATGGCGATGACCAGCGAGGCGATCGTCTGCGCATTGCCCCAGGCGACCACCAGGTCGGCCGAGGAAGCGCCGGTATTGATGGCGTTAAAGTAAATGGGCACCACCGAGGTATTGAGCAGCACGAGGGCCGAATTGCCCACATCGTACATAACCCAGTTACGCTCGAGCTTGGTGTATTTCATGGACAGGGACCCTTCGTATTTGCCCGATATGCAGTTAGTTCATCGTACCCCAATTGTCCAGAAGCACCGGTAAGGATTCGGCAAAGGGGCACGCACGGGCCCTATTCCCCGCGGTCGAACTCCTCATCGGCATTGAGCACGCGACCGCTGTAGTTGACGTGACTGGTCACGGCATCCATGTCACCGGTCTCGATAAAACGTGCGACCGTGCACTCGTAATCGACCAGCGCGCGATCAAAGACCTCGGGGAAACTCTCGTTCGAGACCTCGTCGGTAAAGGGATTCTTCCATGTCAGATGGCCCAGGTTACCGGTGCGCTCGGGCAGTTCCGTCGTCACGCGATGGGCAAGGCCGTCGAGCAGCGAGTAGTCGTGCACCAAGCCCTCAACCAGCGAGATCGCGCGCGTCTTTGCGGAGCCGGCCGGCTCAATCGCGCGGTAAAGTCGCTGCATATTGGCAACGGCAGCACCGTACTCCCCCGCCGGAATGTCTATGCCGTACACGCGTCCGGCAACATAGCTCATCAGCACGCCGGCCACGCGATTGATGCGATCGGTGGTGACGATCTCGC
Organism: uncultured Collinsella sp.; assembly: GCA_902474645.1. Classification (GTDB taxonomy): domain Bacteria; phylum Actinomycetota; class Coriobacteriia; order Coriobacteriales; family Coriobacteriaceae; genus Collinsella. Next base: position 14,968 of record CABRWN010000015.1, on the reverse strand, counting down.
CCGCCGGCGGGTAATCGTCAACCGTAGCGCCATCGCGTTTAAGCTGCAGCATCAGCACATCCAGGTCGCTCTCGATCACGGCATGGACCTGACTGCTCGAATCCTCAAGCTCTGAATCGGACTCGACAATGCCAAACTGCTGCTCATAGACAAAGGGATGGGCGTTGCGGTCGAGCACGTAATGAGACAGCAGGCCCAGCGCAAAGGCACGACCCAAGCTGGCGTCGCGCGGCAGCAGATGCGACACGCCGTCGCGCAGGCACGCGAACTGGCGAGACATGCGCGACCGATGCATGACCTGCGCCAGCAGCGTGCAGTCGAAAACACGCGGTGTCAGAATGTGAAAGAAGAACGGGTCGGGGCCTTGGTTGCCCAAGATAAAGGCAATGCGCTCTTCATCGGACGTGATGACGCCCTGCGGAAGACGGTCGATGCTTTCCTCGCCAAACAGATGATGGGTGATAAGCGCGGGCATAATGATCCTTTCGATTTCATTCGATGCCACCCATTATGCCCACCGCGCGCCCATGCCAAACCTGCGATGGTAAACGACGGCACGCAGACCGTCTACGCAAGCCCCAAGTGTGCTTTAACCTCGGCAGCGCGACGGCGGGACACGGGCACCGTCGAGGTTACGCGATCGAGCCTGAGCTCCATAAGACCCGTGGAACCGATCTCGACATTGTGCACGTCTTCCAAATTGACCAGATAGCTGCGGTGGACACGGATAAAGCCCTCGGAGGCCAGGCGCCGCTCGAGCGAGGAAATCGACTCATTGATCAGGTATGTTCCCTCGGCGCAGACGGCGTTGCAAAAATCGGCACGCGCCTCAAAGTAGCAGACATCCGCCACGGGAATGAACACCTTTTTGCCCCCGCGATCCACCGTCAGGCGCAAAGGCTGGCGCGGAGCGTGGATAACACGACGGGCACCCAAGGCTGCCTCGATCTTGTCGAGTGCCTTTGACAGGCGTGCGTCCTCGACTGGCTTGACGATGTAATCGACGGCATCGAGGTTATAAGCATCGGCCGCATACTCGGCAAATGCCGTCACAAACACCACGACCGGCGGCGTCTTTAGGTTCTGCAGCGTCTCGGCAAGCTCAATTCCCGAGCGACCGGGCATGGTAATGTCTAAAAACAGCACGTCGGGCTTGTTCGACAGAATCGACTCCGCGGCTTCGGTGACATTACCCGCCTCGGCAATCTGGCCCACACGCGCATCCTTTTCCAGCAGATAGCGTAGCTCAGCCCTAATTGGGGGCTCGTCATCAACCACCAGGATGTTCCAGCCTTCGGACATATGTGCTTCCCCTCTTTTTTCTCAATCCAACCGCGTGCTACGCCGTCAACGGCGCGGGCTCATGCGGCTCGCCGTTCAGCTCGACGATGACCTGCGTTCCCACGCCCTCCTGGGACTCCACGCGCATGCCGGAATCTTCTCCGTAAAAGAAATGGATGCGCTGAAGTACGTTGAAGAGCGCCAAGCCGCAGCCTCGTTTGATGGAGCCGTCGGCGGTAATGCTCTCGGGCTCCTCCAGGCGATGCTGCTCAAACAGATGCGCGCAGACTTCTTCGCTCATACCGATGCCGTCGTCCTCGACGATGATCTCCAAACCGTCATCGGTCTCGAAAGCCCTAACATGAATAGAAAGCGGCTCGGTCTCGCGCTGCGCGTGCTTGATGCAGTTTTCGAGCAACGGCTGCAAGATAAACGGCGGCACCAGGCTGTCGCGCACCTCAAAGTCGATGTTGACCGAAACGCGCAGACGGCCGTCGCCATACCGGGCCTGCATAAGATTGATATAGCGAGTGCCCTGTTCCACCTCGTGCTCGAGCGTGGTGAGCGTATCGGAATCAGAAAGCGTCTGACGATAGTAGTTGGAGAAGTCGATCAGCAGCGATCGCGCCTTGTCGGGCTCGGTTCGAACGAGCGACACGATCGTGCTAATGGTATTGAATAGAAAATGAGGATCGACCTGCGATTGCAAGGCGCGCAGCTCCACGCGGGCCGTAAGCTCGTCCTGGCGCTCGAGCTCAAAGCTCGCAAGCTGCGTGGAAATGAGGTCGGCAAAGCCCGAGGCAAGCGCCGTCTGGCGCATATCGATGCTGCTCAGACGGGGATAATACAGCTCGAGCGTGCCCACGCAATGCCCGCGCACGGTAAGCGGTGCGACAATACCGGCGCGCAGGCGCGGAAAATAGCCACCCGTCTCGGTCGAGGCATCGCGCGAAAACACGCTTTGCTCACCACTGTTGATCACGTTGAGCGTAGTCCGCAGCACCACCGGGGTGCCCGCGGGGCACTTTGCCGAATCCTCGCCCCAGCTTGCCAACACCTGCTTGCCGTCGGTAAAGCAGATGGCAGAGGCGATAGTTTCGGACAGGATGATCTTAGAGGCGCCCAGGGCAGCTTCGGGCGTAAGGCCGCGCGACGTGTAGGCGAATATTTTTGAAGCGATGGCGAGCGTGCGGTCGGTTGCGCTCGATGTGAGGTCGTCGGGAACGACAAAGACGTACGAGAAGAAGAAGCACAGCATGACCAAGCCGGCAATGACGACAACGGCCGGAACGGGATTGGGATTATCGGTTAGATCCCAGATGAGCAGCAGGATAAGCAGCGGAACGACAATACCGAGCAAGATGGCTTGAACCACATGCTGAGCGGTACGAAAGACCTTAGTAGAGTTGTAGCTCTTGCCCAGAATCAGCCTATTGAGATCCACCGTCATCTCCTTCTTACTGACGCACCCCATAGCAATAAAGAGGGCCGCAAGCGACCCTCTCCATTGCATTATGCAATCAAATACTGTGTTTTACATCAAGCCATCGATGAACGGTAGCTTAGGCGCTGTACTTGTTTGCCTCGCCGAAGGTGCCGGCCTCGACAATCCAGCCGTCCTTCATGATGACGTCCATGTTGTCGGTGTTGAGCACGTGGATGTCGGCGGCGACGTCACCGTTGACGACCAGCAGGTCGGCGCACTTGCCGGCCTCGATGGAACCGGTCTCGTCCTCGATGTGGCACATCTTGGCACCGTTGAGGGTGGCACAGGTGATGGTCTCGACCGGGGTGAAGCCGATCTTGTCGACGAACTCGTACATCTCCTCGATGGAGCAGGTGCCGTACGGGGTGACGAAGGAGAAGGAGTCGGAGCCGATCGTCATGACGACGCCGCGCTTCTTGGCCTCGCGCAGGCAGTCGTAGTTGCGCTGCAGTTCCTTCTCGACCAGGGTGCCCTCGTACTTGTCGTGCAGCTCGGGGACGTAGACGGGCGGATAGGTGGCGTACCAGGTGGGCAGGAAGGCGATCGTCGGAGTGAAGAAGGTGCCCTGCTCGGCCATGAGGTCCATGGTGCGCTCATCGATATCGAAGCCGTGAATCAACTGCTCGCAGCCAAAGCGAACGGAATCGTAGGCAGCGGCGTGGTTGTTGTAGCAGTGGCTCCACACGGGGATGCCGACCATCTTGGCCTCTTCGACCACGGCCTGAATTTCCTCGGAGCAATAGTGCTGGTCGCGACCGGAATCCCAGCGCCAGATGCCGCCACCGGTAGCCCAAATCTTGATGGCATCGGGGTTCTCGCGCAGGCGACGACGGACGGCCTTGCGCAGATCCCAAGGACCATCGACCTGGTCGCCCCAGGGGTGGGATTCCTTGTTGAGCTCCTGGGTGCAGTGGTGGGAGTCACCGTGACCGGCAACACGGCAGAAGCCGAGGCCGGTGGCCAGAACGCGCGGGCCCTTGAAGACGCCCTTGTCGATGCAGTCGCGAATCTGGATACCAAAGCGGCCGATCTCGCAGACGGTGGTGAGGCCGTGGGTGAGGCAGTCGTAGGCCTGCTTGACGGCGACGGCCTGCTTCTCGAGGAGCGGCTGCATGACCCAGTCGGTGTCATCGTCGGTCAAGTTGCCCGAGAAGTGCAGGTGGGTGTCGATCAGGCCGGGAAGGACGGTCTTGCCGGCGGCGTCGATGACCTCAACGCCCTCGGGAAGGTCCTGCATGGCGCCGGCGTACTCGATCTTGCCGTTGTCGTCGACGAGAACGAGGGAGTTCTCGACCGGCTCGGCACCGGTACCGTCGATGAGCTTGCCGCCAACGATTGCATACTTAGTGGACATGGTTCCTCCTTATGGATCCATATTGTGGGCGAGGCCGTGTTGGGTTAAGGCCTCACAAAGCTACCCAAGTGGCGCCGGGTTCGGTGCGCGGAAGAGAGGGGCCCGCGCACCTGATCCGCCCCGGCTCGGCGTTACTTTTTGCGGGAATTGGTGAAAGCCATGAGGGCCAGGCCAATAGCCAACCAGCCGATCACGATGCTCCACTCCACCATGTTGAGGGAGGCGGGAGAGAACGGAATCACGAGCAGGCCGATGATGATGGCGCAGGCAGCAATAGCGAGGGAGATGCCAAACTTGCCGCCGGGCACCTCGTAGGGACGAGGCAGGTCGGGCTCGGTGAAGCGCATGCGCAGGCAAGCGAGGGCGACCATGCCGCAGGAGAAGATGAAGGCGAGAGCCGACACGTTGGTCAGAGGGATGAGCATGTTCTTGCCCAGGAACGGACCGACGACGGTGATGACGCCCAGAACGACGCAGGCAAGCTTGGGAGCGCCGGACTTGGGGTCGACCTCGGCGAATTGCTCGGGCAGCTGGCCCTTGCGGCCCATGGCGAGCATGATGCGGCTCGTGGCGCCGTAGAAGGAGTTCATCGGGCCCATGGGTCCAAGCGTGGCGATGACGAGCATGGCCAGGTACAGGAGCATATTGATGCCCTTGAGGCAGGCGAGCGCGGGAACCGGGCTCTTAACAAACTCATGCCAGTCGAGGATGGTGCCGAACGAGTAGATACAGACCATGTAGAAGCCGCCGGCGGCCAGCAGTGCCAGGGAGATGATCTTGCCGAACTTGTTCCAGTTGAGGCCCTCGGCTGCTTCCTCAGCCTGCTGAGGAATGGTGTCGAAGCCGGCGTAGAAGAACGGGGTCAGAACCAGGACCGACACGATGCCGGCAAACAGGCTGGCGCTCTCGGTAGCGGCCTTGCCGCCGCCAGCGCCGGTGACCTGGGAGAACACGGGCATGGCATTGTCCGGCGAGCCGGTGAACAGCGAGACGCCCATGGCGAGCAGCATGCCGCAGAGCAGGGCCTTGGTCAGGAAGGCCTGAAGCTTGGCGGCCGAGCTGGCACCGCGGAAGTTGAGGAAGATGACGTAGACTGCAAAGCCGAGCGCAATCAGCGTCGGGAACAGGTAAACGTCGGCCCCCAGGATGGTGTAGAGCTTGACGGCGCGCAGCCACTCAAGGCCGGGCAGGCTGCCGAACATCTCGGACACGAGGGTCGAAATGGCGATGGCCTCCCACGGGCACAGGATGCCGTTGCCCAGAGCCAAAAGCCAACCGGTGATGTAGCTCAGCGTACGGCCAAAGCTACGATCGACATACTCGACGATGCCGCCCGAGATGGGGATAGCAGCCGTGAGCTCACCGAAAACAGCTCCGACGGGCACGAGGAAGATTGCACCCAAGAGGAATGCGATCATAGCGGGAACGGGGCCGCCGCCCACGACCATCCAGTCGCCGACCTGCAGAACCCAACCGGTACCGATGATGGCACCAAAGCCGATGGTGAAGAAGTTCCAGAGCGAGAGCGTTTTCTTCATGCCGCCGTTATCCTCGACTGCAACTTCTGCGTTCTTGTCCGCCATTGTTCCCCTCCTTTCCTGTTTGACGCCCTTGGCGTCACCCCTTGCGCGGTCCGTTTTGCCGCGCGCTTTTATTCCATGGCTTTAAGATACGGCCTTGGCGCAGCAGCGCCGCTCGCAGCTCGACCGAAGGCAGAACTGCAAAACGAGCGGCACCGTTTTTGGGACGAACGGCGGGAGACGTCATTCGTCTTGGACGCTTTCATCTTGTCTGCTTTTGAATACCTGTTGCCGTGACGCTTGGCGCGCGGCGCGGCAACGTTCATACCATTTGTCAGGCTTTTGGCGCACATACCCATGTGTCGTGCATCTTTTTATGTAGGATAGACAAGTTACACATGAGGCAAGGTGATTCGAATGGCATACGGATACAATGACGGCGACCAACGGCCACAAAGCGTGCGCCTTGCCGGCCGCACCACGCCAACGCCCAGAAGCACCTCCGACAACGACAACCCGCAGCGCCCCCAAGAGCAGCCCGGGGCTTCTTCGCGGCAACAAAGCCGTACCGCGCAGCAGTCAGACCGCGTGAGTACGAGCACACGCCAACGCCAGACCGACACATCGCAGCCACGCCGCTACGATCGCCGTAAGACCGACTACTACGTCAAGCGCTCCTTTTCGCGACCTCAACGCGATCGCGGCAATTCCGCCCCTCACCCCGCGTCGCATACCACAAGCCACACGCTTCCGGCCCGCCGCCTACGTCTTGCGCTTTGCTCCATCGCCGCCTGCCTCGTCTTTGTGTTCTTGGGATCCTGTATCTCCCACGGGTCAGCCGGTCTTGAGCCCACTGCCGAGGACAAGCTGCTTAAAGCTCCCGTCGCGCCCGGTTACTCCTTTGCGTTCTCGACCCCACGCTCGCAATGGCAGGCCGGCGCCATGCCCCACATCTACCAAATTGACCCCGCATGGTCGGAGCTGCCCTATGCCGGTGGCACTATTCGCGAAAACGCTTGCGGTCCCACTTGCCTCACCATGGTCTATATCTTTAAGACCGGCCACACCGATAAGACACCGGTCGATATATGCGCACTGGCCGAAGCCGGCAACTACGCCCCCACCGGTGCCACCGAGTGGTCGTTTATGACAGGCGGTGCGTGGCAGCTGGGGCTCAACGGAACACAGCTCTATAACGATCGCGAATCGATTACCCAAGCACTTCGCTCGGGTGCGCCCGTCATCGCCGCAGTGCGCCCCGGTACATTTACCAACGTAGGCCACTACATCGTGCTCTACGGCATCGACGATGCCAACCAGATTGGCGTCTACGACCCCAACTCGGCCAGCCGCAGCGCCCGCCGCCGAGGCGTCGTAGAGGTCCTCAACGAAGTCGAAGCCATGTGGGCCTACTACTAGTCATTGGGGACAGACTTAAATGAGTGGTCGTCGGGGACAGTCTTACGGACGCCGGCCGAGAGCAGACGAAAAGGGCCATCCCGAACTGCTTGGAACTGCTTGGAACTGCCAGCACGGAAAGCGCATCCTGCTTTGGGGCCCAATAGCGGGATGCGCTTTCCGTTAGCGGCCCGTTTGGGAAACTAGGGACCGCTTTTCGACAAAAATCCGGGATGCATTTTCCGATTGAGGGCCTCAAGGGAAACCGCACCCCATGTTGGACGCTCATTCTGGGATGTGCTTTCCGCAGTTGATCGATGCGGCCTTTAAGGACTGTCCCAAGCTGCCGGCAGGAAAGGAACGTCCCCAAGTGCCGGGTTTCCGCAGCCTGCAATGCTCCTCATGAACAGCCGCCTCAATAACAAAAGCCCCCGCGGCCGAAGCGGACCGCGGGGGCAACAGACCTGCAAGAGTTAACTCAAGTCCTCGCCATTTGATGCAATGACCTTTTGGTACCAGCAGAAGCTGTCCTTTCGGTAGCGATCGAACGTGCCTTTGCCCATATCATCGGCATCAACATAAACAAAGCCATAGCGCTTCTTCATCTGCCCCGTCGAGGCCGACACCAAATCGATACAGCCCCACGGCGTGTATCCCATCAGGTCAACACCGTCCTCGACAATTGCATCGCGCAGCGCAAGAATATGCCTTCGCAGGTAATCAATATGATACGCATCGTGGACTTTGCCGTCTTCCAGCGCATCGAGTCCGCCCACACCGTTCTCGGCGATAAAGAGCGGAAGATGGTAACGATCGTGGTAGCCGGCAAGCGTCACGCGCAAACCCAGCGCATCGATCTGCCACTTCCAGGCAGTCTCTTTATCCTTGAGGTACGGATTGCGCAACGTCGGGAACACGTTGCCCTCCGCCTTCTCGGCGATCACCTGATCATCGGCGCACACCAAGCGCGAGCAATAGTACGAGAACGAGATGAGGTCGACCGTATGCTCTGCCAGATACTCCGTATCGCCCGGCTCAAAGGGCACGTGAACACCCTCTTTCTCGAGTGCACGCAGCTTCCAAGCAGGATAGGCGCCCGCAGCCATCACGTCTGTGTAGAAGTAGCGGCCGCGGTCCTCCTCATACGCAAGCCATACGTCCTCGGGCGCACAACGGTACGGATAGGTCGCACCGGCAGCGACCATGCAACCCACCTTGTTTGCGGGATCGATCTTGTGCAGAATCTCGACAGCGCGAGCGCTCGCCATAAACATATGGTGCGAGAACGCCGCGGTCACGGCTGCACGGTCACGCTCATCCTCGAGCGTGACACCCGCGTTGAGATAGGACAGCGCCACGCTGTTGATCTCGTTGAACGTAAGCCAATAACGCACGAGGCCCTGGTACGCGCGTCCGACGGTCTCGACGTAGTGCGCATACCGCTCGATCATCTCTCGGCTTTGCCAGCCACCATAGCGCTCGACCAGAGCCAACGGATAGTCGTAGTGCGACAGCGTCACAAGCGGCTCGATTCCATGCTCGCGCAGCGCCTCGAATACCTGACGGTAAAACTCCAAGCCCTCGCCGTTGGGCTCGGTCTCCATCCCTGTGGGAAAAATACGGCTCCAGCAAATTGAAAGACGCAGGCACTTAAAGCCCATCTCGGCAAAGAGCTCGACATCCTCGTGCCAATGATGGAAGAAGTCGTTGCCCCAGCGGCATGGATACAGCCTGTCCGGATCGTCCACGGGCTTTTGCCTGCCAAACATTACATCCCAGCGGTCGGAACCCTGTGGGATCAGGTCGGAGTGCGACATGCCGCGGCCGCCCTCGTTCCAGCCCCCTTCGGCCTGGTTGGCGGCGAGGGCACCACCCCACAAAACGCCCTCGGGCATACCGGCGGCAGACGTTCTGTCAAAGTAACTCATGCTACTCAGCATCCTCGGCAGAAGCTGCCGCGGCGTTCTCCTGCTCCTGAGCCAGGAGCTGGTTATCGTACACCTTAAAGAACGGGTACCAGACCACAGCCATGACCACGATCAAAACGATCGTAAACACCCAGATGCGCGGGTCGAGGCACTGGACAAAGCCCTGAACGAAGATGGGGAACGTGCCGCTCACCAAGATGTAGAAGCTAGAGACAAGACCCAGTGAGACCGCACCCCAATACAGCAGGGCCGAGATCATGCCGCCTAGCACAAACGGAATCATGAGGATCGGGTTGAAGATGATGGGCGCGCCGAAGATCGCGGGCTCGGAGATACGGAAGAAGCTCGGCACGATCGATGCCCTGCCAAATGCCTTGAGCTGCTGCGACTTTGCCCTAAACGCGCAGAGCGCCACAAAAGAGAACGTATTACCCGTGCCGCCGATGAGGTTGATGGCCAACGACATGAGCGCCGGGTGGAACTCAAGCGGCTGCCCGGCAGCATAGAGCGAGGCGTTGGCGGCAAAGGCGGCAAGCGTGACCGGGGCGGTGATGGGCATTACGATCATGTTGCCGTGGACGCCAAAGCACCAAAACAGCAGCGTCATGAAGCAGATAAGCAGTGCGCCGGGCACAGAGTCAACTGCGACGGAAAGCGGGGCAGCGAGCAGCTTCTCGATAACCGAGGGGATGGACAGCGCGGGATCGATCATCTGGATCAGCAGGTTGCCGCCAAAGAAGATGAGGATGTTGGCGAGCATAGGTACGATGGCGCCAAAGGTTTCGGACAAAAACGGCGGCACGCCATCGGGCATCTTGATGGTGATGCCCTTGGTCTGGCAGAAGCGCGTGACCTCGACGGAGACCAAGGCAACGATGATGGCGGTAAACAGGCCCTGCGCACCCAGATAGGTGCAGGGGACCGCCTGGAGCACGGACTCGTCAGCAAGCTGGTAGTAGGACGACGGCGCCGCGGCGATCAGGAACATCACCAGCGAGGTCATGCCGGCGTTAAGCTTGGGCATCTTGTAGGTGCCCGCCAGGTTATAGGCGATTGCGAACGTCACGATCACCGACAGTATGCCCATCGTCATGTTGAAGGGAATGAGCAGCGTGAGCTTATTGGCCGTGGCAAAATCGAGCCAAGGGCCAAAGACGGACCAGAACCCGCCCTGCGCCACCAGGTCGGCCGTGACCGGCGGGTTGGCGAGGATCATAAAGACGGCAGATACCAAGATGAAGCTGATCGCGCTCATAAAGCCCTTTTGCATGGAGGCAAAGTGGCGCTCGGTGCCGCAGAAATTGGCGATAGGGGTCAGTTTTTCCTGAAGCAGGGTCATGAACTTCTCCATGGTTGCCTCCTAACCCAACAGCGACTGGGCGAGTGCCAGCACGTTGGCGGCGTTGCCCATGCCGTAGTCCTGAGCAGGGATGACCGCTACGGACTTACCGCTCCCCTGCTTGACGGTGTTGAGCTGGTAGGACACCTGCGGCCCCAAGAGCAGCACGTCATAATTGGCGCACGTCTCCTGATACTCGCCGATACCCACCGCATCGATATCGAGCTCGATGCCGTTTTGCTCCGCATATTTCTCGAGTTTCTTCATCAGAATGCTTGTAGACAGACCAGCTGCGCAAACAAGAAGGATCTTCATAAGGGATTCCCTTCGCATTGATTGGTTGGATAGTCACCGCACGCCGCTAGGCGTTCTTGGTTGCAGTGCGCTCATACAGGCAGATCAGCTCCTGCACGAGCTCCTGAGCAAGCATGGAGCACATGAGGTGGTCCTGAGCATGGACCAGCAACACATCCACCGACAGATGCTCGCCCGCTGCCTCAGTCGAAAGCAGCTGCGTTTGGATGTGGTGAGCCTTGATTCCCGCATCCTTTGACTGCTTCATGAGTTTGGCGGCGGCGTCAAAATCCCCCGCCTTTGCCTTTTCAAGGGCTTCGAAGGCAAGGCTGCGTGCCTCTCCCGCTGCAGCGACCAGCTGAAACGAAACCATCTCGGTTCCCTGATCGTCCATAACGGTCTCCTCTCCCGTGATGTTTGGTTTGTACTTGAATATTCGAAACGCCTATCTCCCGCCCGCAATCCTCGAGGTTTATTGCAGGTAGACTGACAGGGTCATCGACAAAAGAAGTCTTAAGCCGTATGCGCTTGCACAAGCGCCATCAGCTCATGCCAGGACCGGCGCTCGCGTAGGCGCTCGACCCCCTGGCGGTCCATAAAGATCTCGGCGAGCAGTGAGCTCAAGATCCGCGCCTCATCGCCGCCCGACCGGGCAAACGACACCATAAAGACGATATCGACCTCATGGCCGTATTCGTCCCAAAGAATGGGATGTTCGAGCAGGCCCACGGTAACAAAGGCCTCGGCGCTCAAGGGATGCATCCCATGGGGCATGGCTACCCCATTGCCAAACGAGGTGGCGCTCGCGCTCTCGCGCTCGGCGACCTCTTGGGCAAACTGGGCATCGACACGGCCGCTCTCGACGGCGCGCTCGGAGAGATATCGGAGAACGGCCTGCTTCGACGACGCCTCAACGCGGTTGAAGAACAGGGCACGGCTAAAGAAAGAGCTCACGGAGTCCGATTGCGCAGTGTCGTCGCTCAGCACCTTGCGGATAGCGTTGACATCGCTCGTCTCCAAGAAGAAATCGGCCTCGCGGACGGGCACGGGCAACTTGACGTTGAGCGGCACCGTTGTGAACACGTAGTCGATATGCGAAAAATCGAACGTTCCCACGCGGGCGACATCGCATGTCTCAATCGAATCGATATACATGCCAAACTGCTTGCGGTACTGGTGCTCGAGCATACGGGCGCTTCCCGCTCCCGAGGCGCACACGATCAGGATGCGTTTGCGACGCGGCTGGTCGGCTTGCTGCTCGAGGGCCAGGGCAAATGCCATGGCGATGTAGCCGAGCTCTTCATCAGAGGGCTGGCTGCCAAAATGACGCTCGAGTACCTGCGAGGTGCCAGCTGCCATCGAATAGGCCAACGGAAACCTCGTCTTGATATCGGACAGCATGGGGTTATCCATATGCATGTGATATTCAAGGCGATAGCCCAGAGGGCCGATATGCCGAGCAAGGTTCATGCGAAGTTCAAGATCGCCGCTAAAGTCAAACCTAAACTCATCGTTGACCGCACGTACCATCTCGGAAGCAATCTCCCACATCTCGTCCGAGATAACGGCAGAGCCCTTCTCGGGCACGCCCGTGCCCCTGCCGAGCAAATGGATTGCGATAAAGGCAACCTCTTCTCGGGGCATGCTCACGCCCAGGGCATCCTTGATGTTTGCGGCAATCTGGAAAGCCGCGGCGTATTCGCGCGTTCCCTCCAGTTTTTGAACGTCCGATTCTGCAGCTGGGACATAGCAGCCCTGCTCGATGCGGCCAAGAGCAATGTAAAGATGCATGATGAGATTGCGGGATGCCAGCGAGCTCACCGTGACGGGCGAGGCCGTCAGAGCATCGTCCACACATGCGGCGATGGCCCGCAGGCGCTCGGCGAGCTTTGCATCGTCGGTGTCGGGCAACACGGGCCTCACCAGCGAGGCCAGGCACAGGCGCCGCTGCGACTCCCCGCCCGCAACGCGGATTCCGTAGCGTGGGCGCTTTTCGAGCGTTAAGTCAAATTGGGCGAGTTTCTGCTCTACCAGACGCATGTCATTGGACAGAGTTCGCGCCGAAACGTAGAGTAAATCCGCATACTCCTCAATCGTCACCCACTGGGACCGCATGAGGAGGTCGTTAAGAAGGAAGGACACACGGCCGTCGCGCGTATCAGGAATGCCCGGATGGGCCAGAGCCGCACCGTCTAGCAAGCGAGCAAGCTCATCTGCACGTGCAACATCGATACGATACTGCCCCTTGCTGCCAACGATGCGTGCAACCCCTGCAAGGTTGTCGTTTGCGCGATGGATATAGTTTCTCACGGCGCGCTCGCTTACCTCGAGACGCTTGGCAAGTACCGCGACAGCGACAGGCTGAGCGTCCTCGATCATATTTACAAGCTGCTTGACGCGAGCATCCATGTCCTCCTCCTTTCCCTGCGTCTAGTCTAACGCGGTAAAGAATGACACTCCACGTCGCGCTCGTTCCGCCAACTCGGAACAGGTTGCGGGGAGTCCAGCCGAACTTATAGGGAGCACGGAGAAAGGGCCCGAAAGCCATGTGCCGGTGTGAGATGCGCTTTCCGCAGTCATTGGGGACAGACTTAAATGAGTAGTCGTTGGGGACGTTCTTGTTTGACTAGTCGTTTAAGAACGTCCCCAATGACTATTAAGGACTGTCCCAAGCTGCCGGCAGGAAAGGACCGTCCCCAAGTGCCGGGTTTGTCCCCGATGACTAGGTGAATAGCAAAAGCCCCGCAGCCGGAGCGGACTGCGGGGCTCATGAAGAGAGGCTAGTTTGTGGGCGCCTTGCCTGGCGCCCACGAGAGAGGCAACGGAGTAGAGGCTACTCGTGGATGCGGGTGCCGGAGAGGCCGGCCATGGTCTCGGCGGCCTTGTCCAGGGCGCCGATGATGCAGGTGCGGCCCTTGCGGGAACGCGCGAACTTGATGGCGGCGCGGACCTTGGGCTCCATGGAACCCTTGCCGAACTGGCCCTCGTCGGCCAGGCGCTCGGCCTCGTCGGCGGTGAGGTCCTCGAGCTCCTCCTGGTTGGGCTTGCCGAAGTTGATGGCGACGTGCTCGACGGCGGTCAGCAGGAACAGGACGTCGGCGTCGCAGTCCTCGGCCAGCAGCTCGCCGCCCAGGTCCTTGTCGATGACGGCGGGAACGCCCTTGTAGCATCCCTTGTTCTCGTAGTCGCGGACGACGGGGATGCCGCCGCCGCCGCAGGCGATGACGATGAACTCGTTGTCGAGCAGGTTGAGGATGGAGTCGGCCTCGACGATCTTCTTGGGATCGGGGGAGGCGACGACGCGACGCCAGCCGCGGCCGGAATCCTCGACGAAGACCTTGGAGGGATCCTCGGCCATGAACTCCTTGGCCTGCTCCTCGGTGTAGAAGGGGCCGATCGGCTTGGTCGGGTTCTTGAACGCGGGATCGTCGGGGTCGCACTCGATCTGGGTGACGACGGTGGCGGCGTGCCAACGCTTATAGCGCTTGTGCATCTCGCGGCCGATGCCCTGCTGCAGGTGATAGCCGATGTAGCCCTGGGACATGGCGCCGCACTCGGGCAGCGGCATCTCGGGGGTGCCGATGGCGTCGTGGGCGGCGGCGAAGGCGTTCTGGATCATGCCGACCTGCGGGCCGTTGCCGTGGGTGATGATGATCTCGTTGCCCTGCTCGATGAGGCCGAGGAGGGCGTGGGCGGTGTTGCTCACGGCCTCGATCTGCTCGACGGGGTTGTTGCCGAGGGCGTTGCCGCCAAGGGCGACGACAATACGATCGGGCTTGCCAAGAGGCTTAGACATTGCTGGAATCCTTTCTGTAAAAGGCCTACAACCCATTAATAACCCGCGTCCGTGCGATACGTGAGTTTATTAAGGTTTATATTCTCTTTATCGCTCATTTTATTCATTTTGAAAATAGCGGAACGGTGAACGGTCGTTTTTATCCGCTCAGCGTACAGAACCCCAACTCAGGCATATCTACGCCATTTACGTGCAACTTTATTTTAATAGAGCAGGGATTAGACCAGATTATGCAAACTGTATCTTTGCTAAACACAAAACAGACAGCGCAATATCTTACTCGCACTATACGAGATTCTATGCACTTATTGGACGAGTATGCAGCCCTGCAAAAACAAGGGGCTTTTCATCCAGCAAAAGGAATAAAGAAGAGCTCCGAAAAGACGGCAACAGCCAAGTCCCCCATCCATCCCCAAAGTGGCGCGAGGTTTCGCGGCAAAGCCGCGAAACAGCGAAGGGGACGGAATACCCGGCCAACTACGTCCTTCATCCGCCCACACAATCCGAGGACGTAGTCGTAGCAGGATCCGAGGGCTAACCTTCGCGGACACTCCGCAGGACGAAAGAACCCC
>CABRWN010000014.1 GCA_902474645.1 uncultured Collinsella sp. | reverse complement strand
CTACGCAACTGGCCCCAAGCCTGCGCCGATTCGCTCTCAGCGCCGCGCGGGGGGGGCGTGACGCATGCCCAAAAAAGTACGAGGAGAAAGGAACGCGCCGCCCGCAGCCACGCCCTTCCGCCTTCACGGGGCCACGCAGGACCGGAAGCGACTGGGTCGTGCGGTGGGGCTGTGCTTGGATTGGCTACACTGATATGGACAGATCCGTGAGGGGCGCGAGAGACGGGACTCCGGGGAGATCTTCGAGGAGGAGTACCTCGACTGGAAGCGCGGGTTCAGTGGAGCATGAACCTAATCTCTGTCTCTCTTGCTATTTTGATTTGTTGAGAAGCCGGCATTTGGGGGCATTTTGGATAGCGAACAGTTCAAACAAGAAGCTGAGAAAATAGAACAAAGCCTGAGTGCCTTGAGAGTCGCCGAGCGCAATGCAGTGATTCCCTTCATGAACGGCGACTTTACCCAATGGGATCTATATCTGGCATCCTCCTCTGAGTATGCGATGAGACTGATAGACGGATTCATCTCCATGCTCGAGTCGAGGAATCTTGTTTGCGTCGCCCAGCTTCTCCGCGCACAGGTTGGAGTCTGCCTGCGGACATTCGCGTTATTCGCCGCCGAAGACCAGGATGACTTTCTCCCAAAAGGCTGCCAAGTACCATGGCGTGAGCGTTGAGGTAGCCATCATTCAGCGTGGATACATCCGGATGCGCATAGATCCAGACGATTCCAACGTTCTCGTATTTCCCGTGCAGGTAATCGAAGAGGGCAAGCGACACCATACGGTTGCCGCCGACGGTCACGACTCTGTCGGGGTTTTCTGCCGTAAGCTTCCTCTGCGCATCCTGAATCCCCGCCAGGACTTCGTCCTCGGCATAGATGCGAACTGCCTCCCATTTCTCATGTCCAAGTTTTGGGACGCGTTTCACAATGCCGAGTGGGACCCCTGGACAGTCGGATCACGTGGTGGCCCCCTTTGAGAGGGTCACGAGCATCACGGTCCCGTTCTCGGAACTTGTTTCGACCTCTACAGCGCCACCGTGAAGCGCTGCAATCTCCCAAACAAGCGCTAGCCCGAGTCCTGCGCCGCCGTATGCCCTGCTGCGGGATTTATCCAGGCGAAAGAACGGCTGGAAGATGCTCTCACGGTACTGCTTGGGTATTCCCGGGCCCTCATCTTTGACTCGCAGGAGTACGTGGTTGTCGCTGTCGCTGATGGAGACGTTGACAGTCGAGCCGGGGCGGCTGTAACGGATGGCATTTTCGACCAAGTTAAACACCAGCCGATAGAGGAGCGTGTCGCTCCCGATTACTAAAGCGTCTCCAGCACAATTGAGGGCCATGCCCTTATTTTCGGCAAGTGGCGCAAGGTCGGTGAGGACCTCTTCGGACAAGGGACCAAGTTCCACATCGTCCTCGCAGGGAACGCTGCGGAGCTCACTCATCTCGAGCAACACCTTGGCCATTCGAGACATGCGTTCGGTTTGTTCTTGTAGCAGGCCGAGCAACTCGGCTGTTTCGGGTTGTAAGTTGGAGCGCTCGGAGACAAACAGTTCGATCTGTGCCTGCATAAGGGCGAGCGGGGTTCGCAGCTCGTGTGCGGCGTTGCCGGTAAATTGACGCTGTGCAGAGAACCCTTCGCCAAGACGGGCGATCATGTCGTTGAAAGAGGCGCTGCATCGTTGTAGCTCGGTGGGCACATCTTCACTGAGTCTGATTTCGTTTAGGTTGTCAGGCTGCACACGCTCAACCTGGGCTGCAAAAGCCCGTAGCGGTTTGAGTGCACGGCCGCTCACAAAGTATGCCAGCACGCCGCCAAGGAGTGTGACTCCAGCCGTGATGCGCCAGGCTGTCGTGCCAAAAGACTCCTGTGCGTCGTTTACGACGATCGTGACCTCGTCATCGAGGGTCGCTTTCGTTGGGTTGAACGCCTGGGGCGAATCTTCGCCGGTTGCGTTAAAGGCCGAGATGTCACTGCCGATAGCATCCATGTAGCGTATGCCCGTATAGCCGACCAGACAGTTCGTCAGCACGCATGCCGCACACGTGAGCAGTGCCGTCATAATCGTTATGCGCCATTGCAGCGAAAGCCTTTTCATTCGCTGTCCTCCATAACGTAGCCCTCTCCAATCCGATTGCGAATCGGGTCGTATCCCAAAGCGCTGCGCAACTTTTTTCGGAGCGACGAGATATGAACGCGGGTTGCGTTGCTAAAGCTGTTCACGCTGCTATCCCAAACGTGCTCGATAAGCTCCTCTTGGCTTACCGGACGCCCCTGATTAAGCATCAGGTATTCCAAGATTCCCGTTTCTTTGCGCGTAAGAGATAAAGCCTCGCTGTCCACGGAAGCGATGCGCGCCTTGGTGTC
The DNA here is from genome assembly GCA_902474645.1 of uncultured Collinsella sp. Classification (GTDB taxonomy): domain Bacteria; phylum Actinomycetota; class Coriobacteriia; order Coriobacteriales; family Coriobacteriaceae; genus Collinsella. Next base: position 19,509 of record CABRWN010000014.1, on the reverse strand, counting down.
AAAGCGGAGCTTTCCGCAGGTTAAAACTATGTCGCTTTGTGTAAAGCGTCTGAGGGTAAGGCTGCGGATCCTTGCCGCAAGCTCGTCCAGATGAAACGGCTTGGTGAGGTAATCGTTGGCGCCGGCATCGAGTCCGGCGACTTTATCGGATACTTCGCCACGTGCGGACAGAATCAGCACCTTGGTCTCGCAGTCGGTTTTCCTAAGTTCCCTGAGCACGGTCATGCCGTCGATGCGGGGGAGATTGAGGTCGAGTACCACGAGGTCAAAGACTTCGATGCTCAGCAGGTCGAGCGCCTCCCGTCCATCGTGGCAGCAGTCGACGCTGTATGCCAAGTTTCGCAAGCTGCGCGCGATTGCATCGCACAGTGCTCGCTCGTCTTCGACGATCAAAATACGCATAACAGTCTCCTTGCACATTCCAAATCGCGCTTAACACGGATTTTATAGCCGATATGGTCCAATGGTCGCGTAACGAAAGGAGTGGTCAGGTTGTTCAAAGCGGTAAAACCCGTGGTACAGGTCGCTTTGTTGATCGTCGGAATTGCCATGGTGTGCTTTGGCGTTATGCGTGGCGAGGCGGATGCCGTGCTGGCCAAAGCGATTAGGCTGTGCTTGGAGTGTATCGGAATTGGATAAAAGAGAAAACACTGCGTCGCATGTTTTGGCCCGATTTCGCGGCGTCATTCAGGCGGCGGCGACGCTGGTCACCAACATTCACCTGCCAAACTTTGCCAAAGGCGGCATCTATCAGGGCGCGGGAAAAACAGTCTGCGTACCTGGACTTAATTGCTATTCGTGCCCCGCGGCATCGGGTGCGTGCCCCATCGGGTCGTTCCAGTCGGTGGTAGGTTCATCCAAGTTCAACTTTTCTTACTATGTTACCGGTACGCTCATTTTGCTAGGCGTGCTGCTGGGACGCTTTGTATGCGGGTTTTTGTGCCCGTTTGGCTGGCTTCAGGAGCTGCTTCATAAGATTCCCGGCAAAAAATTCTCCACGAAAAAGCTCAAGCCGCTCACGTACATCAAGTACGTCGTGCTGCTGTTTGCTGTGGTATTGCTGCCTGTGCTGGTGGTCAACGACCTGGGGATGGGAGATCCGTTCTTTTGCAAATACGTCTGTCCGCAGGGCGTGCTCGAGGGCGCCATTCCGCTTGCCATTGCCAACGCCGGCATTCGATCTGCGCTGGGGCAGCTCTTTACTTGGAAACTTGCCGTTCTCATTGCCGTGGTAGTGCTGAGCGTTTTGTTCTACCGCCCCTTCTGCAAATGGATTTGCCCGCTCGGCGCGTTCTATGCGCTCATGAATAAGGTGTCCTTGTTGGGGATTCAGGTCGACGCGTGCAAATGCGTCTCGTGCGGCAAGTGCTCAAAGGTTTGTCAGATGGACGTTGATGTGGTCCGCGCGCCCAATCATGCCGAATGTATCCGGTGCGGAAAGTGCATCGGGGCCTGTCCCGTCGATGCCATCAGCTATCGCTATGGCCTGGATGTGTCGGCGGAAAAGCTCCCCTTGACCGCCGATAAAAAGTAAACAAGCTTCGACAAAACGGAGGAATGACTATGAAGCTTTCTAAGATTGCGGCCCTGTTTATGGTGCCGGTATTGGCCTTGTGTCTTGTGGCGTGCTCGGCACCTGGCGGCAATGCGAGCGAATCTGCGGGCTCCGATTCTAAGATCGCAGAACTCACTGCGCAGAAGCCGACCAATGCCGATGAGGCCGCCGAGTTGTATGCAAAACTCATGCAGAAGGAGAACGATATCTTTTCGAGTGATAACGCACTGTGGGAAAAGGTATTCAATGCGGCAAATAAAGACTCGGCAATGATTGAGGACGGCAGCAATTACGGCGATTTCCTGCTCAAGACCATCGACGGCGCCAAGGATGAGTTCACGGCGGATGAGCTTAAGACGCTCAAGGCCGGTGCACAGCAGGTCAAGGAGATCGAGGACAAGCTCGAGAGCTTGGAGAAGGAGTTCCCCGGCTGTGGAAGCACGCCGAGCTCAGGCGAGAGCGTCGACGCTTCGACCGCTGGCATGACGGCTGGTGCCAATGCTTCGAGCGAGGCGACGAAGTTCCCCAGCTTTACGGGCAAGGATCTGGATGGCAACGACGTGAGCAGCGACGAGCTGTTCGCTAAGAACAAGGTCACCGTCATGAACTTCTGGTTCACCACTTGCAAGCCGTGCGTGGGCGAGCTGGGCGATCTTGAGAATTTGAATAAGGAGCTCGCCGAGAAGGGCGGCCAGGTCGTGGGCGTCAATTCCTTTACGCTCGATGGCAACAAGGGCGAGATTGCGGATGCCAAGGACGTGCTGAGCAAGAAGGGCGTGACATATAAGAACATCTGGTTCAAGTCGGATAGCGAGGCCGGTAAGTTTACGTCAAATTTGTTCTCGTTCCCGACAACGTATGTCATCGATCAGAATGGCAACATCGTAGGGGATCCAATCGTGGGAGCCATCAGCTCCGCTGAGCAGCGCGCAGCGCTCGACAAGCTTATTGACCAGGCGATTGCGAATAGCGAGCAGTAGAAAACGCGTAAAGCATGGCGAAGATCGTGCGCCGCTGTGCGAAGTAGTCCGCTACCTTTCAAGATAAGCTCCACCATATAGAGGTCCCGCTCGGGACCTCTTCTTTTGGGCGCCGTCCCGTTCGTTTTTTGGCGCGGTTTGTTACATTCCTCACTGGCGTCGGCAAAAAATGGGGATAGAGTAGGACAAACGCGTCGAATACGAACGGCGGAGGAGAGCGGGCAGGGTGCCTGCGCAGGAGAGGTTGCCGTCCATGCTGGAGCTCAAAGGTATTTGCAAAAGGTACGTTACGCAGTCGTTTACGCAGGTGGCGCTCGACAACGTAAGCCTGTCTTTTCGCGATAACGAGTTCGTGGCCATTCTGGGTCCCTCGGGTTCGGGTAAAACTACGATGCTCAACGTCATCGGCGGACTGGATCATTTCGATTCCGGCGACCTGCTCATCGACGGCATCTCGACCAAGGACTTTCGCGATCGCGATTGGGATGCCTATCGCAACAACCGCATCGGCTTTGTGTTCCAGAGCTATAACCTCATTCCACATCAGACCATTTTGGAAAACGTGGAGCTGGCGCTCACGCTCACGGGCGTGGGGCATGCCGAGCGCCGCCAGCGTGCGCGCGAGGCGCTGGAGAAAGTCGGCCTGGGCGAGCACGTTAACAAGCGTCCGAGTCAGCTGTCGGGCGGGCAAATGCAGCGCGTGGCCATTGCCCGTGCCCTGATCAACGATCCCGAGATTGTGCTGGCAGACGAGCCGACCGGTGCCTTGGATTCAACGACATCCGTACAGGTCATGGATCTGCTCAAGGATGTTGCGCGCGACCGTCTGGTCATCATGGTCACGCACAATCCCGAGCTGGCGTACCAGTACGCCACGCGTATCGTCAACCTGGCGGACGGTAAGATCACCGACGATTCCGATCCCTTCGATGTTGCCAAGGCCGCACGTCGCGAGGCTAAGCCTACGCGCAAAACCTCGATGAGCTTTGCGACGGCGCTGGGACTTTCTGCCCGAAACCTCATGACCAAGAAGGGCCGCACGGCCATGACTGCCTTTACGGGCTCGATTGGCATTATCGGTATCGCGGCGATTCTGGCGCTGTCCAATGGCGTAAACGGCTACATCAAAAAGGTCGAGGAGGATACGCTCTCGAGCTACCCGCTCACCATTTCCAAGCAGGACTACGACCTGTCGTCCATGATGGGCGGACAGGGGGCTGCGGATGATGGCTCGTCTGAAAGCGTGGATTCGTCTGACGACAGTGTCGGCGGCAAGGCTCAGGGAACCGATAAGATTCCCGTGGTCACGGCCGTAAAGGATATGTTTGCGAGCGTTAAGTCCAACGACATGACGAGCTTTAAGGCATGGCTCGATGCCGGTGGCGACGGCATCGATAAAGAGGTCAACGCCATTCAGTACGGCTACGGTGTATCGCCGGTTGTCTATCGTGCGGGTAAGGGCGACAAGAAGCCCGTTCGGCTTGTTCCCAACGCCATGACCGAGGCCATGAGCGGAGGCGCGAGCTCGGCGGCAACGGTGAGCATGGAATCCATGGGAACCTCGGTCTTTAACGAGATGATCGACGACCAGAGCCTGCTCGACAGCCAGTACGATGTCGTGGCGGGGCATTGGCCTACGTCTGCTAACGAAGCCGTGATGGTGCTTTCGAGTCGTGGCACGGTGGGCGATTACACGCTCTACAGCATCGGCGCGCTGGATATCGATGAGCTCAACGATCTGGTAAACAGCGCTATGACGGCTGACGGTGGGGTCGAAACGCCCGAGACCGGCACCGACTTTACCTACGACGATGCGCTGTCCACGACGTTTAAGGTGCTGTCGCCGGCCGATGCGTATCGCAAAAACGAAGAGACCGGCATGTGGACTGACATGTCTGACGATGCCGACTTTATGACGGCCAAGGTTGCCGCCGGTATTGACGTGCGCATTGTGGGCGTGGTGCGACCTAACGAGACGGCCAACGCGAGCGCATTGACCCCGGGTATCGCCTATACGCATGCGCTGACCCGCCAGCTTATGGAACACGCCGCCGATTCGCAGATTGTGCAGGAGCAACTCGCCCACCCCGAGACGGATGTCTTTACGGGCAAGTCTTTCGATGAACTGCAAGGCGAGGCCAAACAAGGAGTTGATCTAGGCAGCATGTTCAGTGTGGACGAGGCGGCGCTCAAGAGTGCGTTCTCGTTTGATGCGTCTGCACTCTCGGGTGCGGCCGGCGGTATGGACCTTTCTGGTATCGACTTATCCGGGTTGGACATTGACCTCTCGGACGTTGGCAAGGACATCGACTTCAGCGACATCATGGCAAAAGCACCGGCTCCAGATTTCTCGGGCATCTTTGACGGTCTGGAGCTCACGCCCGAGCAAATGCAACAGGTGGGAACGCTTGCCAACCAACTGTTTGAGGGCTTTTTGCAGTCTGATCAGTTTAAGGCGCTGACACCCGAAGATCTTAAGGACGCGTCAAAGCTCGCCGCCGCATTCTCGACGTATCTTGAGAATGATGCCGCAGCCCAGCAATACCTGGCTCAGCTCAAGGCGCTCGGCGGCGATGCCCTGGCAGAGCGTCTGCAGCAGGCGATGACCGACTATGTGCAAAAGCAGCTGGCTCCGTATCTGCAGCAGGCTATGGATCAGGTGATGAAGGTAATCAGCGAGCAGATAGCGTCGACGGTATCGTCCCAGCTCAAAGCGGGCACAGCGGGGCTTATGGACCAGATGGCGACGCAGATGTCTTCGAGTTTTGCCAACCTGGCGAGCGCCATGCACGTGGATGCGAGCGCCTTTGCTCGTGCCATCCATTTCAACATGGACGCCGAGGACCTGAGTTCGCTCATGATGAGCTATGCCAAGGCTTCGAAGCTCACCTACGACAACAATCTGACCACGTTGGGTTATGCGGACGAGGCGGACCCCATCTCGGTCAAGATTTTCCCGCGCGACTTTGAGGCCAAGGAGCGCGTACTCGATCACATCGATGCGTACAACAAGCAGGTCAAAGCCGCTGGCCACGATGATCGGGCAATTTCGTACACCGACTACATGGGCATCATCATGGGTTCGGTGACCGACATCGTGAACACCATCAGCTTGGTGCTCATCGCATTCGTGAGTATCAGCCTGATGGTGAGCTCCATCATGATCGGCATCATCACGTACATCAGCGTGCTGGAGCGCAAAAAGGAGATTGGCATTCTGCGTGCGATTGGCGCGTCGAAGCGTAACGTGGCAAACGTGTTCAACGCCGAGACCTTTATCGAGGGCCTCATTGCCGGCGTCTTTGCTGTTGTCGTCGTGGTGGCCGTGAGCTTCCCGGTCAATGCTTGGGCGCTTGCGGCCAAACAGGTCCCCAACCTGATGAGCCTGCCCGTGCAGGATGCGCTGGTGCTCATCGCGATTTCGGTGCTGCTAACGGTTGTCGCCGGTTTGCTACCGGCCCGCAGTGCATCCAAAAAGGATCCCGTGGATGCTAGAGGATCCGAATAATGTTATTGTTGCACAAACCCTTAGTCACGTTCGTTGATATGAGAGAAGAGTAGATGATTCTATCGTTGGCCCCTATGGAGGGGATTACCGGGCATGTGTTCCGTCGCGTGCATGCGGAGTGCTTCGGCGCGCTCGATTGCTATTACACGCCGTTTTTGCCGCCGCCGCGGGTGGGAAACCGCTTTGGCGGCAAGGCGTTTAAGGAGATCGATCCTGCCAATAACCAGGGGCTCAACGTAGTGCCTCAGCTGATGTCCAAGAACGCGGACGAGTTTGTGTGGGCGGCGCAGGTGCTCGCCGACATGGGCTATCGCGAGGTCAATCTCAACCTGGGTTGTCCTTCGGGAACGGTTGTCGCCAAGGGCAAAGGATCGGGCTTTTTGCGAAACTTGGACGAGCTCGAGGTGTTCTTGAGTGACGTGTGTGAGCGCTCTCCGCTGCCGGTATCGGTCAAGACCAGGTTGGGGTTGGAAAGTGATGACGAGTACGAGCGCGTGCTCGATCTGTATTGCCGCATGCCGTTGGCAGAGCTGATCGTGCACCCGCGCGTGCAAAAGGACCGCTATACGGGATCGCCGCGCAAGGAGTTTTACGGCGAGACGCTGGAGCGTGCGCCGTTCCCCGTGGCCTATAACGGCGACATTTTCGATCTTGAGGATATGGACGCGCTGGTGGAGGCCTATCCCGGCACGCGCCATGTAATGCTGGGACGCGGCCTGCTCGCGAACCCCGCTCTGGCTCGCATGGTCAACGGCGGTCCTGCTGCCACGGCAGCCGAGCTGCAGCGCTTCCACGACACGCTGTTTGCGGCCTATGCAGAAGAGATTGGCGGCAACGCGGTCTTTCGTATGAAGGAGTGGTGGTTCTACGCCAAGTGCGCTTTCGCCGACCCCGCTACCGTTCACAAGCTCGTGCGTAAGACTAAAAAGGTCGACGAATACCGCGCTGCCGTCGAGCGCGTTTTTCGCGAGCAGCCACTCGCACCCATAGCTCGCTTCCGCGGCTAGTTAGACATCGGGGACGTTCTTTAGCGACTAGTCATTTAAGAACGTCCCCGATGACTACCCGCAAAAACTGTACACCAGCATCCAAAGATGTCGAAAAATGTCGACTTTGGATGCTGGTGTATATGTTTGGGTCGGCGGGGGAGTTGAGTCTAGGCAATCATTGCATCGAGCGTGATGAGCTCCCTGAGTCGCTCCGTGCGTGTTTGCCCATGGCGCTTTGCTTTTGCGTCAAACGCATCAAGAACAGACTCACCCACACGTGCCGATAAAACAACGCTTGGCTCATCGGAGATCGACGGCCTTCCCAGCTTGATGGTGCGACCCTTCGGGCACTCATCTTTTTCGTATGCCTCCGCGGCTTTCTTCAACTCTCCGGGGGCAAACCCCATCATCTTTTCAAGCTGCTTAGCGTCCATAGCGTCTCCTATCGATCGACATAATGTCGAGCGTCGCTTCTCGGATTCTCTTTTTGTATACAATTTTGTAGACAAAAATACAAGCAGTTTATCGGGCTAATTAGCTTGTTTTGACCTGCCTGTTCAATAGAAAATGAGCATTGACGGCTTCGATATTCCTTTGCTTTTCAGCTTGGAATTTGGATGCTCGTTGAACTTCCGGAGGGGAGCGTTTTATTAAGCTATCGAGATTCTGGGCAGGAGCTCTCACCGGTCTTCGATAGTGGGACCAGCTTAATTCGCGACACAGTGTGTCGCGAATGGGAGTAGTCGTTAGGTGTCCTTCAATGGCTACTCATATAAGAACGTCCAAGTGTCGGATTTTGTCATTTAGTGTCGTTCTCAGCGACTATTCTGGAGAGTCGTGGTCAAAAAAGGGCAAATATGAGTACTGTTGCCATTATGGTTGCATTTATTTTGCTATAAATAGCAGCCCCTGATGAGATTTGTTCCCATTAGCAGCTACTTTTATTGAACATATGAGGAGAAATAACGTCGTCTGCGGACGAGTGGAACGTTGAATAGTTCCTGAAGTGATCAAAATCGCTGCTACTAAACAGGTAGCAGTACTCATATTTGCCCTTTATTGACCACAGCCCTCTCGGAAACCTTTCCAGAGGCGTCAAACAGCCATAATCCAAAGGTCGCCTCAAACAATTAGCCGGCTAAGAGTGTCCATGGCTACCCAAAAGCTGTACACCAGCATCCAAAGATGTCGAAAAATGTCGACTTTGGATGCTGGTGTACATGTTTAGGCCGTATAGGGTGGGGCCTTGGACGGACGGGATGCGCGTACTAGAGCAGGTTCTCTTGCGCCCACGCGATGATGTCGCTCGATTCGTAGAGTGGCTTGCCGTCGATGAACAGGCAGGGAACCTGGCGTTTTCCGCCGACGGCGATGAGCGTCTGCTCGGCATCGGAATCGGTCGAGATATTGCGCTCGGGAATGGTTACGCCGTTATCGGCCAAAAAGCGCTTGACCTTTAAGCAATACGGGCAGCCGGTCATAACGTAGAGCGCGAGTTCATGATCAGTAGCCATGGGTCTCCAATCGGTTGAGGTTTCGATTGAAATACCCAAAGCCGCCGCAGTCTATGCGCACGTCAACGACGACTCGATGGCCTGGACCAGAAACGCCGTAGCTCCGGTGCCGCAGGGCTTGTCGTAGTAGTCGATAAAGCGCCGGTCGGCAAGATAGCCGTGGGCGAGGCCCAGGTACGCTTCGTTCTGGGGTTCGCGTCCCCAGTTGAGACCAATCCAACGACGATGCATCGCGACAAGCTTGCGAGCCTCGCTTCCATTCGCATCGCCATCGCCCATGGCAATCGAGAGTTGGCCCAGAATAGCGCGTTCAAGTTCCTTCATGTCGTTCCATGCCTCGGGGTCCATGTCCAGCAGTGCTTCGTTTGCTGCGTCGATCGCCTCGTCGCCGTAGCGCTTCCGGGCTTCGGCGCCGTAGCGCTCCTCGTTTTCCTGCACGGTGCGCCAGCGCTCCAGTTGCGGCAGGACGGCGCCCATGAGCGAGACGGCTTCGTCGAGCGACATACCGGTGTTTTGTGCCAGGCGCGGGGCACAATCCTCGATCATTGCCTCCATGGTGGTGTCGTAGATGTACTTGCCGTGGTCGTAGCACCACTTGCAGTAATGGTCGGTCGTGGCGCCTGTGGCATCGGTGCCGCAGGCGTCGGGCGTGAGTATCATGCCGCAGCTCTGGCAATAATGCTCGGGCATTTCGAGCAGGTGGGACAACGGCTCGCCGGTTACGGCGGCAATGAGCTTCATCATGTCGATGCCCGGTGTGACCTCGCCGCGTTCCAAACGGCTGATGGCTTGGCGTGTGACAAAGAGCTTAGCGGCGAGTTGCTCTTGGGTAAGGTGATGGGCGCGACGGACAGCGATGAGCTTTTCTGCAAAGGCCATAACGGCTCCTTTCTGCTGGTTGATGGCTTAAGCATACGCGGCGGCAGGCGCCCTTCCAAGCAACCGTTGGTTGCACGACGGGGGACCGCGGCGAAGAATTGCGCGCAACGTCCCACGCCTCCATGCCTTACAATGACCGGCATGGAACCTATTGCACACATACATACCGACCTGCCGCAGAAGTTCGGCATTCCGCGCAACAGCTTTTTGGCGCCTCATCTGCAGGGACGCATCGTTTTTGAGCCGGAATTTGCCTCCAATGCAGCGGTTGAGGGTCTGGACTCCTTCTCTCACCTGTGGCTGCTGTGGCGCTTCGAAAACGGAACGCCCGGCGGCACGGCTAAGGACATAGTTGCCGACGCCAAGTCGCAGGACAGGTCCGGCACCAACGCAAAATGGTCGAAAACTGTGCGTCCGCCGCGCCTGGGTGGAGCCGAGCGTGTGGGCGTATTTGCCACGCGCAGCCCGTTTCGCCCTAATCCCATTGGGCTTACTTGTGTCAATCTTGATCGTGTCGAGCTCACCGACGATGGTCCTATCATCCATGTGCTGGGGGCCGATCTGCGTGACGGCACGCCCATCTACGATATCAAGCCCTACATTCCGTTTGCGGACTGCCACCCGGATGCGACCGGCGGCTGGATTGAGGGTGCTCCGTGGCAAGAGCTCGATGTTGAGTTTCCACAAGCGCTGCAGGATATGGTCCCGCCCGCAAAGCTCCCCGGCTTGGTCGAGGTCCTTTGCCAAGATCCGCGCCGCGCGGGCAGCAAGCACGAGCCAAACCGCGTTTACCACTTAGCTTATGCTGGGCTCGACATATCTTTTACGGTCGATAAAACCCAGCTAACCGTAGTCGCCGTCAACGACGCGCAAGACTAACCAGCCATTCGTCTGAACCCGTCAAATTAAGCGCCAAACCCCATGTCAAAACCGCCCACGCTGGTGGACAATAACGCCTACCAAAACAATCACTTTGCACGGGGGCTCAGCATGAAATACGACTTTAGCTCGCTTATCGACCGCCACGGCATGGACTCCATCGCCGTTGACTCCTGGGGCGAGATCCCCGGTATGGCTCCGAACGCACCCGACGAGGGCTTCGACCGCATTCCCATGTGGGTGGCCGACATGAATTTTGCCACGGTGCCCACGGTCCAGGAGCACATCATTCAGCGCGCTCAGCATCCTATGTTTGGCTACTTTAACCCGCGCGCCGAGTACTTCGACCGCATCATCGAATGGCAGAGCCGCCGCAATGGCGTCGAGGGCCTGCGCCCTGAACATATCGGCTACGAAAACGGCGTGCTGGGCGGTGTCGTGTCGACGCTGCGTGCGTATGTTCAGCCAGGCGATGCGGTGTTGGTCCACAGCCCTACCTACATCGGCTTTACCAAGTCCATTGAGGCCGCGGGCTATCACATTGTCCACAGCCCGCTTAAGCTCGACGACCAGGGCGTGTGGCGTATGGACTTTGAGGACATGGAGCACAAGCTCGCCCAGAACCACATCCATGCCGCGGTGTTCTGCTCGCCGCACAATCCCTGCGGCCGCGTATGGGAGCGCGACGAAATCGAGCGCGCCATGGCCATCTATCGCCAGCACGATTGCGTGGTGATCTCGGACGAGATTTGGTCCGATATCATCCTGCCGGGGCACAAGCACATCCCGACGCAGTCGGTGAGCGAGGATGCCCGCATGCGCACGGTTGCCCTCTATGCGCCGAGCAAGACGTTTAACCTGGCGGGCCTGGTCGGCAGCTATCACATCATCTATAACGAGACGCTGCGCGACCGCATGTGCGCCGTGTCCAACAAGACCCACTACAACGAGATGAATGTCCTCTCCATGCATGCGCTTATCGGTGCCTACCAGCCGCAAGGCTACGAGTGGGTGGACGAGCTCAACCAGGTGCTTGCCGACAATATCGAGTACTTCTGCACGTATGCAGAAAAACATTGGAAGGGCGTCGCGTTTTCACGTCCGCAGGGCACGTACATGGTGTTTCTGGACTGCACCGAGTGGTGCCGAGAGCATGGCCGCGATATTCAGTGGTTGCTCGACGAGGGGGCGCGCGTGGGCGTGGGGTATCAGGACGGCCGCCCGTTTCACGGACCCTGCCACATTCGTGTGAATCTGGCGCTGCCGCTTTCGCGCGTAAGGGAAGCGTGCGACCGCCTGGACCGCTACGTTTTTAATGCACGGTAAGTGCGCGCTGCATGCGGGGCCTTCTGCCAAGTCGGCTAAAAGGCCCCGCATGGTAAAACGTCTGCAACCATTGGGCACTCGTGTGGTTTTGTTTGCTATTATTTTTTACCATTTCAGTCAGTAAACAGGATCTTCTGGAGCTCGATGAAAAGACCTCGCCGCTCGGTTGCCATATCGTTGTTTGTCGCGCTTGCGGTAGCGTGCGCCTTTGTCGTAGCGATAGCTGGCTGTTCCGGGTCGAATGGCAGGGCCTCGACGTCTGCATTAGAAGGCCTGGACGCCTCACAGGCCAAAGACGACAACCTTAAGACGCTCAATGTTGGCAGCGACCTCTATCCACCGTTTGTGTATACCGACGAGTACGGCGATATCGTTGGCCTGGATGTCGAGATATTGACCGAGGCTTTGGCTCGCATTGGTTACAAGCCAAAATACCAGCTGATCGACTGGGAAAAGAAGAAAGAGCTGCTGGCGAGCGGCGAGCTCGATTGCGTCATGGGCAGCTTTAGCATGACGGGTCGCGAAAACGAGTATCGTTGGGCTGGCCCGTACCTTGCGAGTCGCCAGGTGGTCGCGGTCGATCCCCAGAGCGATATCTACGCGCTTGCCGATCTTGAGGATAAGATCGTGGCGGTTCAGTCCACCACCAAGCCCGAGGGCATTTTGCTCAATCGCACAAATGAAAACGTTCCGCAGATCAAGGAACTCTACTGCTTTTCGGACCGTTCATGCCTGAACCCGGCGCTCGTCGAGGGCCTGGTCGACGCCATCGCCGCGCATGAGTCCTTGCTGCTCACCTACGAAAAAGACTATGGCGTAACGTATCGAATTTTGGATGAGCCGCTGCTAGAGGTTGGTTTGGGCACCGCTTTCGATATCAACGATACGCGCGGCATCGACGTCAAGCTCACTCATGCCTACCAAGAAATGCTTGCCGATGGCACCATGGAACGCCTGGTGTCAAAGTACTTTGATGACCCTTCACCATTTTTGAATGTGGAGGGCCTGTCATGATCGATGCGCCCGACCACGCCGCTCAGGAGCGGGACAATCGTTCGGCAGGGGCATGGCTTCTTGTCGCTCTGCTGGGGATAGCGCTCTCGGTTGCTGCCGGCATGATGAGCTACGGCTACATGACGGCCCAGGCCGAGCAGCGCTTTGCCGACGTTGTCGATTACGTGGCGACGCAGAGCCTTTCCTACGATGCATTCAACAGCGCCTATACGACCAAAAACCTGATTCGCGTTATGGAGATCGCCGGAGAGGCTGCCCGCGATATGGAGCGCGACGGTTCGGTGGATAGCGCCATGCTGGAGCAATATGCCGACCAGTTCAACGTGAGCGCGCTGATCGTGACGGACGCATCGGGCAATTTGGTGTCCGAGTCCTCGACGGGCGATGTGGGTTACGAGTCGCTCGCTACGTATCTCAAAGAATCACCCGTGCTGGAGGTGGCAACTCATCCGCTTAAGTCCTATACCGCTCGCATCACGCTTGCGGATGATTCGGTCGCAGACATTGGCTGCGTGACTCGGCAGGATGGCGAGGGCATCGTTATCGCGGTAAGGCATCAGAGCGCGAAGGCGGTTGCAAGCAATACACTCAAACTGCAGAGCTTGCTTGATGGCTATGAAACCATCGATAGCGGCAATATCGTGATCGAAAGCGACGGCAAGGTCGTTGCGACCAATGCCGTTGAACCCACCGTATTGGGCGTATTCGATCTGCCTGCGACGGACGTCTTCATTGTCGACGGTATTAAGGATCGATGCCTGACTGGTAAGGTCAGATTGGTTAACGCCGACGGCGAGTGGTATTTGGGCACATTTGGAAAAGCGCACAAATTCTATGTGTACACCTATGCCTCGGCGCAGCGCTACTTTGAGGTTGTCGCGGCTGTTGCTGCCGGCGTGCTGGCGCTCTACAGCGGTGTTATAGCCGTTGTTGTGACGGTGCGTCGCCGCGCTGATCGTCGACGTTTGACGGACTTGTTGCAGCAGGAGCGCGACTATGGCGACAGGCTGGCAAAGGCAGCGCGTGAGGCCTCGTCTGCCAACTCGGCAAAGACGGAGTTTCTGCGTCGCATGAGCCACGATCTGCGCACGCCCATCAACGGCATTCGCGGCATGGTCGAGGTTGGCGATGCCAATGCGGACGATCTGCAAAAGCAGACCGAGTGCCGCTCAAAAATCTGGACGGCATCGGGACTGCTGCTCGACCTTGCCAACGAGGCACTCGATATGAGTCGCCTGGAGAGCGGGCAGGTCGACCTGAACCTCGTACCCACAAATTTGGTGGCCCTCAACTGTGAAGTGCGCGATATTCTGGAGCGCCAGGCCGAGGAGCGTCTGGTGACAATTATCTGCGACCAGCAGATGCTTGATCATCCCTATGCGCGGGTGAGCGTGACGCACCTCAAGCGCTTGTTGCTCAATATTGCCGGCAATGCCGTCAAGTACAACCGCCAGGGCGGCTATGTTCGCCTGGTGTGCCGCGAGGTGGAGCCAGCGGATGGCGTCCCCGTCTATGAATACACGATCGCCGACAACGGTATTGGCATGAGCGAGGAGTTCCAACAGCGCCTCTACGAGCCGTTTTGCCGCGAGGAGCAACAGGTGGAAGGCGCTTCATCGGGAACTGGCCTGGGCGCGCCTATCGCAAAACAGCTGGTCGAGCTTATGGGCGGAACCATGAGCTTTACGAGTGTCTTGGGGCAGGGGACGACGTTTACCATCCGCCTGCCGTTCGAGAAATGCAAGTGCTCCGAGATTCCTCAGGCAGTTCGCGTGGATGCGGGCGATGGTGATGCGCTCCAGGGCCTGCGCGTCTTGCTCGTAGAGGATAACGATCTAAACGCCGAGATCGCGCAGTTTACGCTCGCCCGCGCCGGTGCCGTCGTGACGCATGCTAAGGATGGCGAGTCTGCCGTTGAGACGTTTGCCGCGAGCGCACCGCACGAGTACGACGTGGTGTTGATGGACATCATGATGCCCGGTATCGATGGCCTTGAGGCCACGCGTCAGATTCGAGCGCTCGATCGCGAGGATGCCGCGACCACGCCGATTATTGCCGTGAGCGCCAACGCCTTTGCCGACGACCGCAGGCTTTCGCGTGAGGCAGGCATGGACGCGCACCTGAGTAAACCCGTGAGCTCGCAGGAGCTCGTTGAGGCGCTTGCACACATAGCCGCCGACGCTTCATAAGTATATGGCCCGGTTCCAAGGTGGGTTGGACCCGGGCCATATTGCTATTGATGAGGCCTGCTGAGGGACTTACTTTTCCTGAATCTGCTTTCCGCAGAGATGCTCAATCGTAATCTCGTAGAGCTGGACGCCCTTGATGGCTTTGGCGATTTCCTCTTCGACTTCCTCGGCGGAAGGGTAGTACTTAAGGGCGAGCTGGCGGACTTTGTCTTCGATAAACGTGGGGGTGTCGTTCGCCAGGCGGCAGCGGCCAAAGACGACGGTGCTCATAACGTAGGGAGCCCAGTCATCGTCCTTGTACCACTCGTTGCCGTAAACGGTAAAGCAGACCTTGTCATCGCGCTTGAGTGCGTCGACCTTGTGGCCGGCCTTGGCGCCATGGAAATAAATCTTGTCGTGCTCGGCGTCAAAGAAGTAGTTGACGGGAATGGCGTACGGGTAGCCATCGTCGCCGTTGACGGCAAAGACGCCGCGCTTGCAGGTAGCGAGCAGTTCGCGCGCTTCCTCGTCGGTGATGGCGCGTTTCTTTCGACGTAAGGGCCTAAACATCGTTGGCTTCCTTTCTGGTCGTGCGTGGTGGTTGAGCACAAACTATAGCGAAACGGATCCGTTTTTTTTGATGCGAGCGAGTATGTTTTTGAGCTTGTTAAAGTCGAGCGGTTTGGACAGATGGGCGTTCATGCCGGCGTCGTGTGCCGCCTTGGCGTCCTCGGCAAAGGCATTGGCGGTGAGCGCGATGATGGGGATATCGGTTGCATCGACCTTCTCGCTCAGACGAATCGCGCGGGTTGCCTCGTAGCCGTCCATGTCCGGCATCATAATGTCCATCAGGATCGCATCGAAGCTGCCGGCGGGATGCGATAGGTACAGATCGACGACTTCGTTGCCGTTGACGGCGCGGGTGACCACGACGCCCTCGGATTCTAGCAGCGCTTGGGCAATCTCGGCATTCAATTCGTTGTCTTCGGCGAGCAGCACGTTCATGTCGGCGAGCGAGCAGTCGAGCGCCCTCTCGACCGTATCTGCCCGCGTCTGAGGGTTCTTGTCGATATCGAGCGGAATCTGGACGTTGAACGTACTTCCCACGCCAACCTCACTCGAAATCTCAATCGTACCGCCCATCAGTTCAATAAGCGACTTGACGATTGGCATGCCCATGCCGGTTCCTTGGAACTTGCTGCGCGCATCGTTACCTTCTTGGGCAAACGGCTCATAGATATGTTTTAAGAATTTGGGAGTCATGCCAATGCCGGTATCCGAAACGCTAAAGCAAAAGAGCGCGCGCCCGTTATCGAGTGGCTTGGTCTTTGAGCTAAAGGTGACGGAGCCGCCGTGCCTGTTGTACTTGATGCTGTTGTCTAACAGGTTGATCATGATCTGTCGGATATGGGTGGGACTGCCGATCATGTATGGCCCCGTGGCGTATGGCAGACTATTGTCCTGCATTGTGATGCCGTTATCGGATGCGCGGAGCTTGCACAGCACCAGCGTATTGTCGCAGAGCTCTTTGAGGTTAAAAGGCGCATGTTCCAGTGTTAGCTTGCGGTCTTCGATTTTTCCCATCTCGAGGATGTCGTTGATCAGCGAGAGCAGGTGATTGGCGGCAACGCGCGCCTTGGCACGGCTCTCGCGGGCGACTTGCATATCGCCTTCCTTCAATTCCTCGATCTCGATTAGGCCCAGGATGCCGTTGAGCGGCGTGCGGATGTCGTGGCTCATGCGCGTGAGGAATGCCGTCTTAGCGGCGTTGGCAGCATCGGCTTTTTTGCGCTCGGTTCGAGCGCGCACGAGCGCCCAGATGAGCAGGACGATGCCGACCGACAACATACCGATGAGGGTAGCTGCAATGGCGGTGCGGTTGCGATAAAGGAATTGAAGCGTGCTGGATTCCTGGGCCGTGTACGACGTGGAGGAGAAATTGCTTGCGGAGAGCGATTCTCCGGCATTGATGATGCTCTTGTTGATGATTCCCAACAGCTCGGGTTTTCCGCGCGAAATCCAGCACGAGAGTTCACAGGTGTCAGGGAGCTCGGTCGTCTCGCAGTCCTCGAGATCGTAACGGTCACCGATGGTTTTTACGCGTGAACTGGGAGCGACGATGCAGTGCGCCGTTCCCTTCCTGAGGGCGTCGAACGCTTCATCGTCGGATTGGTATTCGGTCACGGTCGCTGTGGGGAACAGATTTTCAAGCGCATTTTTGTTGACAAACGATGATTTGGTACAGGCGATGTTCTGAAGGTCTTTGTTCAGGTCGCTGCCGGTGTGGATGGCGGTGAGGGATATGGTCCCCAACGATACCGACTGTGCAACGCCTGTTTGCTCGGCAAACCAGTAACCTCGGTATACCGGCAGCGCAACGTCTATGCTTCCCTTTGACAGGGCCTTTGACATCATCTTGTAGCTATCAAAGGCGACGGTTTTGACCGTAATGCCAAATTTATCGTGCAACGTCGTCGCAAGCGATGCGAGCGAGCCTTCCATTTCGCTGTTTTCGTCTTCGTTGCAGTAGGGGAGTTTGCCCGTAATGTAGCCGAGCGTGATGGTGTTGCCATTTGCTTTGAGCCAGGAACGTTCGGGGCCGTTGAGCGATGATGAACCGCTGTTTTGGGCCGAGTAGTTAGATTTGACTTCGTCGATATAGCGTGGGTTGACGCGGGCGATTGCCGACATGGCAGCATTGATGTCGTCCATCAGGTCGGGGCGGCTTTTGGGGACGGCAAAATAGTAGTCGCTCGAACCAATGTAGAACATGGGGGAGGCGCTGGGCGACGAGGTCGTGTCGTTCATGATGATGGCATCGACCTCGTTGTTTGCGAGCGCGTCAAAGAGGGCACCGCCAGTGTCGATTTCTTTATAGGTGCAGGTAATGCCTTCGTTGGCGAGCCACTGCTGGCCAACGAAGGTTTGCATAACGTCGGGGTTGTAGCCGATGGTAAGGCCTTGGAGTGCTTGGGGGTCACCCTTGGCCAGATCGTCGCGATCGGGCTTGGCGTAGATGAAGTAGCGCTCGGTGCCCTCGGGGTTCGAGGAAAAGAGCAGCTTTTGTGCGCGTTCCTCGGAGTAGGAGATGTTGGGCATAAGGTCGATTTCGCCCGCCTCGAGCATGTCCATAAGCTCGGTGAAGGTGCCGGAGACGTATTCGTACCGCCAGCCGGGCGTGTAGTACGACAGGGTCTGGAGGTACTCGTAACCCCATCCCGAGAGACGCTCGCCGGGGGTGCCGTCCTGGAAGCCCTCGTTGTTGACGAGCCAACCAACGCGGACCGTCTTGACTGGCTGACTAGAGTCAGCGGCAAAAGCCTGGACAGGCGCGACGGTGCTCAGTACGGCGAGCGCGGTAAGCACGACGGCCAGGGTGCGATATATAACTGAACGAAGGACAGTGGCAGCTCTCACATGCAATCCTAACGAATCGAGACATTACCGCATAAGGATACCAGCTCAGCTTGCCCAGCCGGTGGCTGCACCGCTAAACGCTCCCGCCCGGCAGTCATCGGGGACGTTCTTAAACGGCTAGTCATTGGGGACGTTCTTGTTTGACTAGTCATTTAAGAACGTCCCCAATGACTAGTTCCGTTTGCGGGGGAGGCGTGGGACAATATCGAGCGAATGTGATTGGTTGTCCGTGGAAAGGGTCGCGATGAAAAAGCTCAAGACGCTTGCCGACGTGTTGCGCCAGGCTGGCTTTGCGCGCATCACGGGTCTGTTTCTTATCTTCTATCTGCTGTGCTCGACGGCCGTCTGGCTGTCCGAGCCCACGACCCTCACGTTTGGCGATGGCCTGTGGTTTAGCTTTGAGACGGTCTCGACCATCGGCTTTGGCGATATTCCGGCCGAGACACCGGTTGCCCGCGCCATTACCGTCGTCTTGAGCGTCATCAGCATCTTCTACATCGCCATGCTCACGGGCGTGGCGGTGAACTACTGCAATACGCTCATTAAACTGCGCCAAAAGGACACCATGGCTCGCTTTATGGATGATCTGGAGCATTTGGAAGAGCTCGATCGCGACGAGCTTGCCGATCTTTCGCGTCGCGTGCGCGAATATCGCCGACGCCAACGCTAGAACGGGCGCCGCGCGTCACGACGAGGGGGATTGCATATGAACATCACCGTCTACCTGGGCGCGAGCGTCGGCAACGACCCGGCGTTTCTGCCCGCAGTGCAGGAGCTGGGCAATTGGATTGGCGCCAACGGACACGCGCTCGTATACGGCGGGTCCAAATCGGGACTGAGGGGCGCGCTCGCCGATAGCGTACTCGAGGCAGGCGGACATGTGACGGGTGTGGAGCCGAGCTTTTTTATCGAGGCAGAGTTTCAACACGACGGAATCGACGACCTTATCGTGACGAGCGACATGGCCGAGCGCAAAGCCAAGATGATCGAGCTCGGCGATGCGTTCATCGCATTTCCGGGCGGCACGGGCACGCTCGAGGAGATTGCCGAGGTTATGTCCGCGGTGTCGTTGGGGCACCTGAGCTCTCCGTGCATCCTGTATAACCTGGACGGTTACTACAACGACCTCAAGGCGTTGCTCGGGCACATGATTGATAAGGGGTTTTCGAGCCCGAGGCGCCAGCACGGCATCTACTTTGCCGACGATTTGCGCGAGATTGCCTCGATTATCAACGGATAAGTCTTGAGCCTGCCCCACTATGGCTCCCAATGGTGCCGTT
>CABRWN010000013.1 GCA_902474645.1 uncultured Collinsella sp. | reverse complement strand
TGGCCGCTGCGCGGCCAGCAGACTAAAGTCTTGAAACAAAAACGGGAGCCGGATCACATCCGGCTCCCGTTTTCTGCTATGTCAGTCATATAAAGCGGCTACGAGATATTGCCCAAAAACGCCTTGGTGCGTTCGCTCTTGGGATGGTCGAAGACCTCGCTCGGCGTGCCCTCTTCCACGATAACGCCACCGTCCATAAAGACGACGCGGTCGGCGACGTCGCGGGCAAAGCCCATCTCGTGCGTCACGACGATCATGGTCATGCCATCGCGTGCCAGGTCGCGCATGACACCCAGAACGTCGCGGACAAGCTCGGGGTCAAGCGCCGACGTGGCCTCGTCAAAGAGCATCACGTGCGGATTCATCGACAGGGCGCGGGCGATGGCCACGCGCTGCTGCTGGCCGCCCGAGAGCTGGCTCGGCATAAAGTCGATACGCTCGGCAAGACCGACCTTGGTCAGCTCCTCGACGGCAATCTTCTCGGCCTCTTCCTTGCTGCGCTTGAGCACCTTCTGCTGCGCGAGCATGACGTTCTTTTTGACTGACAGGTGCGGGAACAAATTGAACTGCTGGAACACCATGCCCAGATGCGTACGTACCTTGTTAAGGTCGACGCCCTTGGCGCACACGTCCACGCCCTCAACGACAATCGAGCCGCTCGTGGGATGCTCCAGACGATTGATGCAGCGAAGCATCGTCGACTTGCCCGAGCCCGAAGGACCCAGGACTACGACGACCTCGCCCTTGTGCACATCCAGATCGATATCGCGCAGGACCACGTTATCGCCAAAGGCCTTCTGGAGGTTCTTGATGCTGACGACGACCTCGTTCGAGTTATTGGTTTCGCTCATGACAGGACCTCCTTACAGACCGGCGATGTGATCGGCAGGCGTCGCGACAACCTGTCCGGCGCTCTTGGCGGGACGCTTCTTCTTGGTCTCGGTCGTGCCCAAAAGCCTTGCCTCAAGACCGCTCACCAAGCGAGCGAGCGGCAGGGTGATGACCAGATAGAACAGGGCGGCAACCACGTACGGTGTAATGGAGCCCGTCGTGGCCACGATGGTACGGGCGTTCATGACGATCTCGACCACACCCACGGCGGCAAGCAGCGACGTATCCTTGTAAAGCAAGATAAACTCGCTGGTCAGCGTAGGCAAAACATTGCGGAACGTCTGCGGAATCATAACGTAGAGCAGCGTCTGGAAGGCATTCATGCCCAGAGAGCGAGCAGCCTCGTTTTGGCCCTTGGGGATCGATTGAATACCGGCACGGAAGATCTCGCACAGGTACGCAGACGAGTTCATGGCCATGACGATGACGCCCAGCACATAGTCGTCAACCTTGACGCCGGCCAGTGGCAGACCGAAGAACGCGATATAGATCTGCAGGAACGCCGGCGTACCGCGAATGATATTCACATAGATGCCGGCAAGACAGCGCAGGATGCGCGACTTAGAGATGCGCATGAGCGACAGCACAAAGCCAAAGGGAATTGCCAGCGGAAACGCCACGAGCACGATCGAGAGCGACATGAGGAAGCCCTTAAAGACGATCGGCAGGCTCTGGACCAAAATGACCGGGTTCAGGAACAGGCGAAGGAACATGTTGGAATTCCATGCCTCGACCCACGGCTGCTCCTTAAGATCGGCCAGGAAGTTATCGAATGCCGTCACGCCCTTGATCTCGACGGAAGGAATCTTGGAAATCTTCTTGGTCGAACCGTCGGCGAGCGTATAGGTGCCGCTAAAGGCCTCATCGCCGCCCTCGACGGGAAACGTCACGCCGTAAACCTCGACACGGAAAAAGCCGCCGGCAGGCGCCGTCTCGCCAAAGTCGATCTTGAGCGTCTGGCCGTCAGCCTTGCATGTGGGCTTCATGGGCGTACGATCCATGAGGTCCTCGCCCGAGAGCATCGTCAATCGCGTGTCATCGGTACCAAACGTCGTGCCGTCGACAAACGTCAGCGAAAGACCGCTCAGCTCCTCGTCGGCATCGGCCTGGACCTCCCAGGTGATGCGGGTCTCGGTGCCACCGACCACGTCGCTACCCGAACCGGTATTGGGTCGGGCGGTAATCTTTGCGGTCTCAAGCGCCTGGGCGGTCGTGGGCGCATATGCCCCCGCGCACACCAGCGCGAGCGCCACGGCCATGACGCAGGCTAGCTTTTGGAGCAAGGCGGGCAGTGAAAAACGCTGCTCCGCGGCCCCTTTGTTCAGTCGAGACAAGGTGGCTCCTATCGTAGAAGTTGCCGGCAAAACGAGACGGAAACACTCTCCGTCAAGAGAAGCGCAAAGGCCCTCTCCGCAAAACGGAAAGGGCCCGCGCGCAATCAAGTAGCTATTTTACTTGATGTTGTACTTAGCCATGAGGGCGTCAACGGTACCGTCATCGGTCAGGTCCTTGATGGCCTGGTTGATGTCGTCCTTGAGCTTGGTGTTGCCCTGGTTGATGGCGATGGCGTACTCCTCGCCGGTGCTGATCTGCTTGATGGTCTGGCAGGTGTTGAACTGCTCGGCGGTCAGCTGGCTGGCAACGGAGCGGTTGGTGACTACGGCGTCACCCTTATCGGACTGCAGGGCGCTGAAGCACTCGGTAGCGTCCTTGTAGGGGACGATCTTGGCCTTGGGGAAGTTCTCCTGGGCAAAGGCCTCGGCGGTCGAGCCAGACTGGACGATGATGGTAGCGTCGGCGTTGTTGAGCTTCTCGCTGTAGTTGTCGGCCGTGATGTCGGTGTTATCGACCTTGGTCACGATAGCCTGATCGTCCATGTAGTAGGAATCGGAGAAAGTGACTTCCTTCTCACGCTCGGGTGTGTCGGTGATAGCCGCGATGGAGACGTCATACTTGGCACCCGAAGCGACGCCCGGAACCAGCGTGTCAAAGTCATTGTTGACATACTCAACATCCAGGCCCAGCTTGTCGCCGATAGCCTTGATGAGCTCAAGGTCAAAGCCCTGATAATCGCCGTTGTCATCCTTGTATTCAAACGGAGCGTACTCGGCAGAGGTGCCGACGGTCAGCGTGCCGTCCTTGACGAGCGCGTACTCCTTGGAGCCGTCGACCTTCTCGACCTTAGCGTCGTCAGAGCTGCTGGAACCGGCATCAGAACCAGAGGTGGCGTTGGACGAGCCGCAGCCCGTCAGTGCGAGGGCGAGCGCTATGGCGCCCGTGGCGGCAAATGCGCCAAGCTTCTTGAGCTTCATAATCAGTCTCCTTCCGGTGACCTCGTTTGATTCAGAGGTCTGCAAAAACTGTTGGCTATTATGCACCCGGAATTACGAATCTGCAATGAGAAAACTGATTGAAACAAACCCATAACGTGAATGGAACACTCCACTTTGTGACAGTCATTACTGCTGCAATGACCTTAACAGTTTAATTTCAGCCGCATAACCTGCAAGTTCGTTCGGTGTCTCCAAAATGAATGGCAATGCGCGCAAGCGGCTATTCGATACAATATTCTGCATAACCTGCATACCGCCGCCAAACTCTTCACTACCCAGGTAGCCCTTGCCGATGCACTCGTGGCGATCCTTATGGGCACCGCAGGGGTTCTTGGAGTCATTGATATGCACGGCGCGCAGGCGCTCGATACCCACCACACGATCGAACTCGTCGAGCACACCATCAAGATCGTGGACGATGTCATAACCGGCGTCATTCACATGGCAGGTGTCCAGGCAAACGCCCAACTTGGCCGACAGCTCGGGGCGCTTGTCGGCAACGCCCTCAATGATGAGCGCCAGTTCCTCAAAGCTGCGGCCAACCTCGGTACCCTTTCCCGCCATGGTCTCGAGCAGCACCGTCGTCTGCTGCCCCTCAAACATTACCTGACACAAGGTGTCGACGATCATCTGAATGCCGGCATCAGTCCCCTGCCCCACATGCGCGCCGGGGTGGAAGTTGTAGTAGTTGCCGGGCAGTGCTTCCAGACGCTGCAAGTCCTCGGCCATTGCTTCCAGGGCAAACTCGCGCGCCCGCTCTTTGGCCGAGCAGGGGTTATAGGTATACGGGGCATGAGCCACGAGCGGGCCAAAGTCGTTTTGCTCCATAAGCTCGCGCAGGGCCGCCACGTCATCCATGTCAAGATCTTTCGCCTTGCCGCCGCGCGGGTTGCGCGTAAAGAATGCAAAGGTGTTGGCGCCAATGGATAGCGCCGTCTCCCCCATTGCCCGATAGCCCTTCGTCGTCGAAAGATGGCACCCAATCGTCAGCATCTCCAGCTCCCCCTCATCAGTTGCGGTGAAATACGGTCTATTGGTGCCCTATTTTGGCGCAAACAGACCGTATTCCACCGCAAGTTATAAAAGAGGCATCAGGGGCAAAGGCCTCCAAGGCATTCCAGGCGTTGGCGCCATGCCCCCACGCCCTAAAGTTTCAAGCGAATCGCATCGATGATGTGCGCACAGCGCTGTGTAGCGGCTAGGGACATGATGGGGCTTTCGAGTTTCCCCGCCTGAATGAGCTGCGTCGCATGCGATGCCTCACCGTAAAAATCATCGACCTCAAATGGTGCATAGATTTCGAGTACTCGACCGTCGGAGTACTTCACATGGGCGAGCTCGGGGCGATGGAGACGCTCGATTTCCAACGAGCCCCGCTCACAGGCAATCGTTAAGCGGCTTTCATATGCTGCTTTGCCGTCGCACACCATATGAATGGGTATACCGCCGACGCTCATATGGATCTCGTCGGCCCAATCGACACGGCCGCCTGATACGTCACGCCAGCGAACTTCACGGGACGAAACCTCGCAAGCGCCCGCGAGCAAATCCTCAAACCAACCGACCGCATAGCAGCCCATGTCATATAGACAGCCGCCCTGCAACGGATCAAGCAGATAGCCCGAAGGAGACTCGCCGTAATCGAGCTTTTGCACGCTTTCAATCGAGACAATACGGCCAAGCTCACCCGACGCAAGCAAGTCCTTCACGCGAGTGTGCATCGGGCAAAACCGATTCTTCATCGCCTCCATAAACAGCACGCCGCGCTCGCGAGAGGCGGAGGCAATCGAGAGAGCCTCTTCCTCACTCAAAACGGCCGGCTTTTCGCACAGCACGGCCTTTCCGGCGCGCAGCGCGCGACAGGCCCAACGCGTATGCATGCCATGCGGAAGAGCCAAGTAGATTGCGTCGACATCGGGGTCGGCAATCAGCGCGTCATAAGCCGCATCGCCGTTATCGTCGGCCGAGGCATGGCCATGCGCAGCATCGATCGAAAACGCTCGGCAAAATTCCTCGACATGTGCAGGAGTGCGACCAGCCGCAGCCACCAGCCGTGCCCCGTCGACCTTCTTGAGCGACGAAGCAAATCGATGAGAAATGTGCCCAGCGCCCAAAATGCCCCAACGGACCTCACGCGAATCATTACGTAAGCCTCGGTCACCCACGATAGCCTCCCATCAGTTGCGGCAAAAAAGTTCCTGCTATCGCCCTATTCTGCCGCAAACAGGGACTATTCCATCACAAGATATAAAAGGGTCATGAGGAGCGAGTTTTGCCGAAGGCCTTAAGCACCGCCGTCA
The DNA here is from genome assembly GCA_902474645.1 of uncultured Collinsella sp. GTDB lineage: Bacteria > Actinomycetota > Coriobacteriia > Coriobacteriales > Coriobacteriaceae > Collinsella. The sequence continues at coordinate 16,361 of CABRWN010000013.1, read as the reverse complement.
CGGGGCCAGGCTGGAAACGTCGGCGCACATCGTCGAGACGCTCGGGAATATCGATGTGCTGCGGACAGTGCCGCGCGCATTTACCGCACTTGACGCAATTGCTCACGAGCTTGGGCTCGCTCGTGCGCACCGCACTCGCCGTAAAGTATTGCGACAGCCCCGTAAACCAGCTGTGCGCATAGCTCGCGTTGTAGGCGGCAAAACATCCAGGGATATTGATGCCTTTAGGGCACGGCATGCAATAGCCGCATCCCGTGCAGGGCACACGATTCGATTTTTCAAACTCCGTCAGCACGTGCGCGATGGCATCGAGCTGAGTAGCTGTCATCGAATCCGGCAGGGCCCGATCGGCCAACACCGCGTTCTCATCCACCTGCGCGGTATCGGTCATACCCGAAAGCAGCATCGTCACCTGAGGATGGTTCCACACCCACGAAAGCCCCCAGGCGGCAGGAGTGCGCAAATGCGGGTCACGGGCGCTATCGAGCACATCGTGGGCCCGCGGCGGTAGTTTGCCCGCTAGACGACCGCCCAGCAGCGGCTCCATCACAAACACCGCGAGCCCGCGCTCCGCAGCCGCCATGAGTCCCGCCGTTCCCGCTTGGTAACGCTCGCCGGCATAGTTGTACTGGATCTGGCAAAAATCCCAGTCATATGCGTCAAGCATCGTCAGGAAATCCGCCGCGCTGCCGTGGTACGAAAAACCAATCTGGCGAATGCGCCCCGCCGCTTTTTGACGCGCGATCCAGTCCTCGATGCCCAGCGCCACCACACGTTCCCACTGGGCGGGCGAGGTGATGTTGTGCATGAGGTAATAGTCGATATGGTCGGTCCGCAGGCGGCGCAGTTGCTCGTCGAAGAACCGGTCGAAATCCTCCGCGCATTTGCACGAAGCATGCGGCAGCTTGGTTGCGAGCAAAACCTGGTCGCGCAAGCCCAGGCGCTCAAGCGACGCACCCACACAAGCCTCGTTGCCGGGATAGAGATAGGCCGTGTCCAGGTAGTTAATCCCCTGCTCCACCGCACGGGAGATGATGGCGTCGGCTGTCTTCGCATCCGGGCGTCCCGGCGCACCGGGAAACCTCATGCAGCCCAGCCCCAACGCCGAGATACGGTTGCCGCTTTTGGGGTCAACGCGATATTGCACGGCCCCTCCCCTCCCATCGAAGCCCTGACAAGGCGAAACAAACCCGTCACGTCATCGAAACACATCGGAATCGCAATTGAGAACGTATCGTAACGCAGCAGAAATCAGGCCGTCACGGCACCGCTTTAACATCAGCAAAAAGCCCGATGAAAGGAGTCGCCCATGCCCGCGCTCGACCTTTGGAACCTCGCATCCCAGCTCAAAAGCACCGATTATCGCTGGGTCGACCTCACCCACACGCTCTCGTGCGACACCCCGCACTGGTTTGGCTTTAAGCCATTTGAGTCCACCAAGCTCTTCGACTACTTGCCCGGCACGTCCGAAGACATGCTCGCGCCCATGCGTTGCTTCCAGTATTCGGTCGCCTCGCAGTACGGCACCCACGTCGACGCACCGCGGCATTTCCATGTTGACGGCCGTTCCCTCGGCGAGATCGAGCCCATCGAGTTTATGCATCCGCTCTGCGTGATCGACAAGCACGAGGAATGCGCCGCAAACCCCGACTTTATCCTAACCGTCGATGACCTCAAAACTTGGGAGGACGAGCACGGTCGCATTCCCGAGGACGCTTTCGTCGCCTTCCGCTCCGACTGGTCCAAGCTCGCCGATCTGGAAAACAAGGACGAGGACGGCCAGCCCCACTACCCCGGCTGGGACCTCGACGCCATCAAGTGGCTCGTTGAAGAACGCAACATCGGCGCTATCGGCCACGAGCCGGCTGACACCGACCCGGCGAGCGTGACCACGCGCGAGGACGCCTACCCCTACCCCGGCGAGCAATACATCCTCTCGGTCGACCGCTATCAGATCGAGGTCATGGACCATCTGGACGAGCTTCCCGCCACGGGTGCCGTCATCTTCTGCACCTTCCCCAAGGTCCACGATGGCGTCGGATACCCCGCCCGCGTCTTTGCGGTCTGCCCTGCAGCGTAGCGTCCAGGCAAACGTTTCTTTTTTTATAACAGCCGCCCCGCGCACCCGCCAATCACCCTGGCAGCATACAATCCATCAGGCGCCCCTTACGCGGGCGCCTTTTATATGGGGAGATGATTCATATGCAGATCAACAAGGTCGCCTTTATCGGCAAGGGCGGCGTCGGCCTGCTCTACGGCAGCATGATTGCCAAGGCCCTCGGCAATGACGCCGTCGAAATACGTTATGGATGACGCCGCTTTGAGCGTCACGCGGGCGATGCGCTCACCGTCAACGGAAAGCCTTGCGATCTCACGTCCGTCCGCGCCAGCGAGGCAGCGCCCGCCGATCTGGTCATCCTGACGGTCAAGACCACCGGTCTCGACCAAGCACTCAAGACTATGGAGCGTGTCGTGGGACCCAACACGCTCATCGCCTCGCTGTGCAACGGCATTACGAGCGAGCAAAAGATTGCCGAACGCTTTGGCTGGGAGCATACCGTTCTTGGTATCTGCCAGGGCATGGACGCCGTGTTCCTCAACGGCGCGCTCACCTTTACCAATGCGGGCGAGATCCGCTTTGGTGCAGCCGCCGGCACCGACCCCGCGACCGTCACCGCTATCGACGGGCTCTACACGCGCTGCGGCATCGCCCATACCGTCGAGGACGACATCGCCCACCGCATGTGGGCCAAACTCATGCTCAACGACGGCATCAACCAGACCTGCATGGCCTACGGCGGGACCTACGGAAGCGCCACGGAGCCGGGCTCCGAGCAGCGTCGCTGCTTTGTTTCCGCAATGCGCGAAACGCTTGCGGTCGCCAACGCCGAGGGCGTTGAGCTGACCGAGGCAGACCTGACGCAAATGGTGCACCTCATCGAGGGAATCGACCCCGCCGGTATGCCCTCGATGGCTCAAGACCGCATCGCAAGGCGCAAAACCGAGGTTGATGAGTTCGCGGGCACCATCTGCCGCCTCGCGGCCAAACACGATATCCAGGCGCCGCAAAACGAGTGGCTCTATCGGCGCATCCGCGATATCGAGAAAAGCTGGTAGTGCCAACGCGCCGCATTCAACAGCCTTAACAGCAAAACCGCTGCAAGGGAACCTTTCCCCCTGCGGCGGCCTTCATCTTCGTCTATGACCGGCGGCCGATCTCACAACAGTTAGCGTCGCGACCCCGGCACCTCGTCCTCATCGTCGCGACAAAGGACAACACCGGCGCTTCCCAGCAGCGTGGCCGCGATCAGCGCGCCGACCACAATAGGAGCAGCCCCGCATGTCCCCTGCATGCCCGCGACGAGCGCGACCGTGGGACCAAGGCAACCAAACGTCAGTGCAACGGCGGCAACGGCAATATCTCGAGCATTCACAAGACCACTTCCTCCAAGAGAAAGACCTTATTTCTCAAGAACCAGTGTGCCCCGCATCCATACGCCCAGCGTACCGCCACGGTAAGGGCTCTGTTAACTCAAACGCATACATAGAACGGACGTCCTTACATTGCCCTAAAGCTCGGTAAAGACGCCCGTCCGCCAAATATCCGTGATGCAGAAAAATTACCAACCGGTGTAGTAGTCGGTGGTTCCGGCAGCGCAGCCGGAGTCATAGACCTTGCAATCGCCCTTGGAGCCCGTAAAGGTCGAGCCCTGGGCCATATCGCCCGCGGCAACGTAATAGCCGTCGGAATCGCGCCAGAAGCCCTCAGAATCCTGAGTCCATTCGCCCGTACGATAGTGATAAAGCACATTGCTGCTGTAATAGGTCTCGCGTCGCCCGTTGTAGTTATTGACACCCGCAGAGCGCGTCAGGCCCGATCCGTTCGCGTAGGACGCGGCAGACGCGTAGGACGGAGTGTAACCGGCGTTGTAGTACGAAGCCTGGGCGACCTCGGCAGCCTCCGCCTCGGCGGCAGCCTCGAGCGCTTCGTGCTTGGCATCCTCAAGCGCAGTGCGCAGCTCATCGAGCTCGGTCGACTTCGCGTCGACCTCCCCCATCGTCAACAGGCTACCCGCACCGTCGATACAGCCCTGCAGCACAGCGCGCTCGTCATCGGTGGCATAGTCACCATACATGTTTAGAATGATCTGAGCGCGCATCTCAAGGGAATCGCGCTTGGCCTCCATCGAGGCGTTCCACTCCTGCATGGAACCATAACCATCGCCGCGATAGTCAACGGGCTGCACCAGCGTTGTCTCGGACGGCGTAGATCCAACCGTATCGGACAGTGTTGCGGCGTGGGCATCAGTTGCACCGGCGCCCGCCAAAAGTGCCACGGTCAGAGCGGCGGAAAGGGCGGCGGCTTTCGGTTTTCGTGAATCGATCCTCATGTAGCTGGAAACCTCCGTAGTGCGTTTTTGCTGCGTTTGAGCTGCGTGTGATTCGATTGCGCTGCATAGTACCCCGAGCAAATCGCGACCTGCGGTTTTACTCAAAAGACGCACGTCAATTGCGTAAAACTCACATCCTCTCAACAGGAGTTTTCCACAACTCGAATGCATAAAGCGTGTCAAAAACCCTGTTTTTGCACCCGTTCTATGCAAAAAAGGCGCCTGTGCAACCATTGTTCGCGCAGGCGCCTTGAGCAGGCATTTTATGCAGTTATACCTATCGGGTCGCAAGGGGTCCTTGCACAAGTCGCCTTACTCGTCCAGCGCGGCGAAGGCCTGCTTCAGATCCCAAATGATATCCTCGGCGTTCTCGGTACCGATGGAAAGACGGATCGTGGAGGGCGTGATGTTCTGCTCGGCGAGCTCCTCGGCAGAGAGCTGGGAGTGCGTGGTGGTAGCCGGGTGCACGACGAGCGACTTGACGTCGGCCACGTTGGCGAGCAGCGAGAATACCTGCAGATGATCGATGAACTTCCAAGCTGCCTCCTGGCCACCCTTAATCTCAAAGGTAAAGATCGAGGCACCGCCGTTGGGGAAGTACTTCTGATAGAGCTCGTGATCGGGGTGCTCAGACAGGCTCGGGTGGTTCACCTTGGCGACATGGCTGTCACCAGCCAGGAACTCAACGACCTTCTTGGTGTTCTCAACATGACGGTCAACGCGCAGCGACAGAGTCTCGGTGCCCTGGAGCAGGATCCAGGCGTTGAACGGGCTGATGCAGGCGCCCTCGTCACGCAGCAAGATAGCGCGGACATAGGTTGCGAAGGCGGCGGGACCGGCAGCCTCGGCAAACGAGACGCCATGGTAGGAGGGGTTGGGCTCGGCGATCTGCGCATACTTGCCGCTCGCCTTCCAATCGAAGTTACCGCCGTCGACGATCACACCGCCCAGCGAGGTGCCGTGGCCGCCGATGAACTTGGTTGCGGAGTGGACGACAATGTTGGCACCATGCTCCAGCGGACGGAACAGATACGGGGTGCCAAAGGTGTTGTCGACGACAACCGGCAGACCGTGCTTCTTGGCGATCTCGGAGATAGCGTCGATGTTGGGGATGTCGGAGTTGGGGTTGCCGAGCGTCTCGAGATAGATGACCGTGGTGTTGTCCTTGATGGCCCCCTCGACCTCGTCCAGGTTATGGGCATCGACGAAGGTGGTCTCGACGCCAAACTGGGAGAGCGTATGCTCCAGCAAGTTGTAGGAGCCACCGTAGATGGTCTTCTGGGCAACCACATGGTCACCGGCCTGGGCAAGTGCCTGCAGGGTATAGGTGATGGCAGCGGCACCAGAGGCGACGGCGAGGCCAGCAACGCCACCCTCGAGCGCGGCGATACGGTCCTCAAAGACGCCCTGGGTGGAGTTGGTCAGACGGCCGTAGATGTTACCGGCGTCGGCAAGACCAAAGCGGTCGGCGGCGTGCCGGGAGTTGCGGAACACATAGCTCGTGGTCTGGTAGATAGGCACGGCGCGGGAGTCGGATGCGGGATCGGCGCTCTCCTGGCCAACGTGAAGCTGCAGGGTATCGAAACCGAAGGTGTGCTCGGGGTTGTTGATGAACTGGCTCATGATGATCTCCTTGATCGAACAAAAGTAAATAAATTAGAGAGAAGTAAGTCGCTGTCTCCTGATCACGCCGACGGGCGCAAACAGGAGCCCGGCATTCGTCTTGGTAAGCAATTCATATGCGGGCCTCCTTTCGCATCCCGGTTCCGTGGTCGGTTTAATTACCTACCGCCTTTGTGTGTTTTGAATAGTACGAGCATTGTTTCGCTCGGTCAATCACTTAAAAGCGCTAACCTGTTATCGGTTTTATAGATAGCAATCGAAAGGACGGGCGCCGATGACCCTCCAGCAGCTTCGTTTTCTGATTGCCGTGGCAGAGTCCGGCTCAATCAACGCCGCAGCTCAGCGCCTCTATACCGCTCAGTCCAACATCTCAAACGCCGTCAAAAGCCTGGAACAGGAGCTCCATCTGGAGATCTTTACGCGCTCCAGCCGCGGCGTCACGCTCACTAACGACGGCACCGAGCTTTTGGGCTATGCGCGCCAGGTCGTAGAGCAGGCCGACATGCTCGAGGCGCGCTACGAGGACGGCGGCACCCCGCAAGCCCGCCTCGCCATTTCCGCCCAGCACTACGCCTTTTCGGTCGAGGCCTTTGTCAACGTGGTCGAGCGCTGCCGCGACAGCAAGTTCGAGTTCATCATGCGCGAGACCACCACATCGCAGATCATCGATGACGTCCGCGCGTTTCGCAGCGACATCGGCATCCTCTATCTGGACGACTTTAACGCCCGCGTTCTGCAGAAGGCTTTTGTCGATGCGCGCGCGAGCTTCCATCCCCTATTCGACGCGACGGTCCACGTCTTCGTTAGCGAGCGCCACCCGCTTGCCCGCCGCCCGCAGCTGTCCCTTGCCGACCTCACACCATATACGCGCTACAGCTTTGAGCAGGGAACCTCAAACTCCTTCTATTACGCCGAGGAACCTTTTAGCTATATCCCCTGCGACCGCAACATACGAATCTCGGACCGCGGAACACTTACTAACTTACTTATCACGTCGAACGGTTACACCCTGTCGACCGGTGTCCTCTCCAATGAAATGCAATGGGGTATGGCATCGATCCCGTTAGCAGACGCCCCAGCGATGCACGTAGGCTATATCATGCACGACGAGCGCAAGCCCTCTCCCCTCTTGCAGCAATACCTCGACGAGCTCAACCGCATCATCCATGCCAACTAACCGTCGGAAGACGGGGTAGAAATCGTAGATTGCTAGCCCCCGGCGGGCATGGCGCTACAATGGTCACTCACACGAAACGTACCCAACGAAAGGAACCATGTGAAGGTCATCATCTATACCGACGGCTCGGCCCGATCAAATCCGGGACGCGGCGGCTACGGCGCCGTGCTCAAGTACACCAATCCCGCCGGCAAGACCTTCACCTCCGAGCTTTCGCGTGGCTACGCCAAGACTACCAACAACCGCATGGAGCTCATGGCGGTCATCGTGGCGCTCGAGGCACTTAACCGCCCCTGCGAGGTCGAGGTCCATTCCGATTCGCAGTACGTCGTCAACGCCTTTAACAAGCACTGGATCGACGGCTGGAAAAAGCGCGGATGGAAAACCGCCAACAAGCAGCCCGTCAAGAACCGCGACCTGTGGGAGCGCCTACTCACCGCCAAAAGCAAGCACAAGGTTGAGTTCATCTGGGTTAAGGGTCACGCCGGCCACGAGCTCAACGAGCGCTGCGATGAGCTCGCAACCACGGCGGCCGACGGCAGCAACCTCGATATCGACTCCGGCTTTAACGAGAGCGACCTGTAATAGCGTTTTCGCGCAGCTTTATATCCCCACGCGCTACACTCATCCTGTAGACCAAACAACGCAAGGGGGACGTATGCTGCGCATCGCGACCATCGGCACATCCATGATCACCGACGACTTTATCCAAGTCGTCAACGCCAACGACCAAGCCGCGTTTGTGGGCACGCTTTCACGCGACGCCAATCGCGGCGCCGCCTTTACCGCCGAACACGGCGGCGAGCGTAACTTCACCGCACTTGACGAGCTTGCGTCCGCCGCCGACGTCGACGCCGTCTATATCGGCAGCCCTAACGCACTTCACTACGAGCAGGCCCTTGCCTGCATCGCCGGTGGCAAGCATGTCATCGTCGAGAAGCCCTTCTGCGCCACCGAAGCGCAGGCGCTGGAAGTCTTCCGCGCTGCCGAGGCGGCGGGCGTCGTAGCCCTCGAGGCCATGCGTCCCCTCCACGATCCCGCCTTCCATGCCATCGAGGACGCCCTGGGCGAGATCGCTCCCATCCGCCGCGCCTCATTGCGCTTTGGCAAGTATTCCTCGCGCTACAACGAGATTCTCGCGGGGCGCGCCACCAATATCTTCGACTGCCACATGGCCTCGGGCTCCCTCATGGACATCGGCGTCTACACCGTCGAGCCCATGGTCGAGATCTTCGGCATGCCCTCCGGCCTTACGAGCATGACCACGCTGCTCGACCCCACCACGCGACAGCTCACGCACGGCCCCATCGACGGCTGCGGCTCCATTCTCGCCAGCTATGGCGGAGGCCGCATCTCCGTCGAGCTTGCGCATTCAAAGATCACCAACGATCTGCTGCCCTCACAGATCGAAGGCGAGCGTGGCACTATCCAGATCGACCATCTGTCCACGCCCCGCAACGTCCGCATCGACTATCGCGGCGACGTCGTACGCGGCTCAGCGACCGAGGCACCGCGCGAACAGGGCGACAACGGCCGCGTGCTCGACCTGCCCAAATTGAGCAACACTATGGAATACGAACTCACAGACTTTATCACCGCCATCGGCGGCATCGATAACGTTAAGGAAGAAATTTGGGAGACCCCGGCGGGACGCCACGAGCTTGGCCACTACCGCGATGTCACGCTCGTCTCACTGCGCATCATGGATGCCGTGCGCCAGCAGGCCGGCATTACCTTCCCGGCCGACGCAGGCAAGCAGGCATAGCGATGGGCCTCTTCGACACGCTCTTCTCCAGCGTCACCGGCGGCAGTCGAGAACCTCAAAAACCATCAAACGTCGAGCTCGAGCTGCGCCGCAGACTTACTGTGCTCGCAAGCGACGAGGCCACTCAAGACACTCCCCTGCGCTATTTCCTGCGCTGGGCGGGGCAAGTCCAGGGCGTTGGCTTTCGCTTTACCAACACCAACCTCGCGCAGGCACGCTCCCTCACCGGCTGGGTGCGTAACATGGAAGACGGCTCAGTCGAGATGGAGATACAGGGAGCTCCGGCAAACATCCTATCTCATCTCGAGGCGCTTCATGCCTCCTACGAGCGCATGGGAACGCGTTTTCGCCTCGTAGACGCCCAGGCCCGAGCCCCACTTGCCAATGAAGACGGTTTCACGCCTCATTATTAGTATTGTGTGCTAAATACGGTATCATTTACCTACGACCGTTAATAGAAAAGAGGCGAGGCGCATGGCGGTGCAAAGAAGGAATACCAGGCAGCGAAAGCTGGTTCTCGACGCCGTGCGCCAAAGTTATAACCATCCCACCGCCGACGAAATCTACAACGTCGTGCGCGAGCAGGATGACAAGATCAGCCGCGGTACGGTCTACCGCAATCTCAATCTCTTGGCCGACGCCGGCGAGATCCTCTCCATCAAGACGCCGGGCGGCAGCCGCTTCGATCGCACGATCGAGCCGCATGCGCATATCATCTGCACCTCGTGCAGCCGCGTCATCGACGTACCGCTCCCCTTCGATGCCCAGCTCGACGCCAAGGCGTCCGAGCAAATCGGCTGGCACGTCACGTCGCACTACACCATCTTCGAGGGTCTCTGCCCCGACTGCCGGTAAATGTTTGGGACATGCCTACTCAGCAAGCAGGCGATGCAATTCCTCTTCGACCGTGCGCACGTAACGGACGCGGTCGTTGATGCCACGCATAGAGGGGTTGCAGCTCTCCATCAGATAGGAATGGCCCACGACGTTGAGCATGTCGCGATCGTTCTCATTGTCGCCAAACGCCATCATCTCATCGGGCGAAATACCCAGGGCACGACCGTAATCGGCAAGCGCGGAGCCCTTGCCCGAACCGAAACCGATAAAGTCCGTCCATTCGGTTCCCGACGTCATCACGTCGACACGGTTGCTAAAGAGGCGTTCGAAATAATCCAGGGCCGCCGGCTGATCCACCTCAGGCGTCTGGAAGGCAATCTTAATGACGTCCTCGTCGATGTCCTCGGGACGGTCGACCACCGCCACATCGCAGTGGACCTCATAGCGCAAATGGTCGACGAACGCATCGTTGCCGCTCATGGTGTAGAGGTGCCCCTCACACGAAAGGGTCACGTCGGCATGGGGATACGCAACCACGGCATTCGCGATATCCATAGCAAGGCTGCGCTCCATGGAACGCTTGACAACGGCACGCCCCTCGCTCATCACCAGAGCTCTGTTTTCGCATACATAGGCGAGCTCATCGGCCACCGGGGCAAACAGGTAGCGCAAGCTCGCATATTGACGACCACTCGCCGGCATAAACACGATACCGCGACGATGCAGCTCATCGATAAGCTCAAAGGCCTCGGAACGCGGCTCGCGCTCCCCCGGATGCAGCAACGTGCCGTCCAAATCGCATGCAATCAGCTTGATTCCCTCAAGACCCATATGCTTTCCCCCACAGCATCTCATCAACAGTAAGACGGACTTTGAATAGTTGCCTCTCAAAGTCCGTCTTACTCATACGCACGTTAACCGCGCGCCTTCTTTACGATCGTAAAGTCTGGAGCCATACTCACAACGGCATCCGCCGCACTCGACGCAAAGCGCCGGCCCGCATCGAGTTCACGGGTAACCACCGAGAGCCGAACACCCTCGACGCCCCGGAGCATGCGGCCCAAAACAGGCTGCACCGGCGTATACATGCGCACGGTATGCTCGTCCGAATCGCCTCGGAAAAGCGGCGCGTGCATATTGCCGATCTCCCAGCACGCATGCGCGAGCGCAATCGGGTCCATGCGGTCAACTTCGACCAAATAAACCTCGGCGCTGCGCAGGCGCACGACAACCGCCACGGGCACCATGCCCGAACGGTCGATGGCGAGCACGTCGCCGTCGGCAAGACGACCGCCGTCGGCAGCATCCAGCCGAACATCGACCGTACGCCCCAGCTCCGTCACGCCCGCAAACGCGCATACATCAGCCTGGTCCCAATCGAGCAGCAGCTCGTCAACTTCAAAGATGCCGCCCAGCTCCCGGCGAAGCAAAAGCTCATAGGACGGGTCGTTGAGATTTCCCAAGCGCTCCGTAGATACCAGGTCCGCGGGCATCAACTAGTCCTCGACCTCGACGAGCTCGATATCAAAGTTGAGGTCCTTGCCGGCCAGCTCGTGGTTGGCGTCGAGTGTCACGGCCTCGGGCGTTACATCGATGACCACAGCGGGGACGGGCATGCCGCTCGGCGTGGACAGGAAAAGCTTCATGCCCTTCTCGATCTGCTCGATGTTGGGAACCTGTTCGGCCGGGAAGGTAATAACCATCTCGGGATTGTGCTCGCCGTAGGCATCGGCAGCAGGAATGTGCACAGTCTTCTTCTCACCCACCTGCATGTCGACAACAGCGGCGTCGAAGCCCTTGATCATCTGGCCGGCGCCGCAGGTGAACTCCAGCGGCTCGCCGCGATCGTAGGAGCTATCGAACTGCGTGCCGTCGTCGAGCGTGCCGCGATAATGGGTCTTAACCTTCTTGCCCTGGTTGGACATGGTAACCTCCGTAATAAGAGCGGCGCATAACGCGGGCCGCCATGAACATATGGCGCTAACTATACCCTAGTCATACAATTCAATGACAGTTTGCAAAGAAACGCTGCAACCGGAGGAACCATGGCATATCCCGTATTTGACCTACACTGCGACACCGCCGACCGCATCGGCTGGGCCACGCTCGATCTCGACCTGCGCTTTACCGCCGGCACCGACGGCTATTTCCCCGGCGACGAAACGCATCCGCAAGATTTCGACCTCATCGAGGGTAACGCCTGCGCCATCTCGCTCGCAAAGATCGGCAACACGCCGTGGGCACAGTGCTTCGCCACGTTCGTCCCCGATGAGATTCCCACCGCCCACGCCGCGCGCTTCCAGGCGCAGATCATGGCGCACATGAGCGGCCAGGCAATGCTCAACCACGACCGCATGGTCAACGTACGCGGCGCGGCAGACATTCGCCCTGCGCTCAAAGACGGCAAGGTCGCCTGCATCCACACCATCGAAAACGCCACGTTCTTTGCCGAGGACCCCGCGCTGATCGAGGTGCTCAAGAGCCTGGGCGTACTCATGTCATCACTCAGCTGGAACGCGCAGGGACCGCTCGCGAGCGGCCACGACACCCACGCCGGCCTCACCGCCGCCGGCATCGAGGCACTTACGCAGATGGAGCATGCCGGCATGGTACTCGATGTCTCCCATCTCAACGACGAGTGCTTTGACGAGGTTGTCACCCACGCCACGCGCCCCTTCGTCGCCAGCCACTCCAACTCCCGTGCGGTTTGTGGCGTCAAGCGCAACCTTACCGACGACCAGTTCCGCACCATTCGCGACATGGGTGGCATCGTCGGCCTCAACTACTGCAGCGAGTTCCTTTCCAACGACGCTACCGACAAGACCGCCGCAGACGTCACCTTCGACCAGCTGGCGGCACACATCGAGCACTGGCTCGACCTGGGCGAGGACGTCATCGCGCTCGGCGGCGACTGGGACGGCGCCACTGTGCCCGCTTTCCTCTCCGATGCCAGCAAGATGCCCGAGTTCCAGAACATGCTTTCCAAGCATTTTGGCAAGACCGTGATGCAAAAGCTCTGCAGCGACAACGCGCTTGCCTTCTTTGAGCGTTATTAATTTCACATCCCTTGAGCGGGCCGGCATGCCGAACGGTCGACATGCCGGCCCGTCCCCAATCTGAAGGACCGCTTTTGACGCAGCAGTTTACGATTTCCGTATCCCGACCGGATGGGATGCCCATCCCCGTCGTCGTTACCAAAAAGCGCGTCAAGAACTTCAATCTACGCGTCACATCGAGCGGTGAGGTCCACGCCAGCGCACCGCTCGGCGCCAGCCGCGAGCGTATCGAAGCGCTTGTGAAGCGCAACAGCGCCTGGATTATCAGCCGACTTGCCCAGCGCGAGCAACGTCAGACGACGGCACAGGAGTCGCTCAGTCCCCACTCGATCATTGCACTTTGGGGCAAGCCCATCACGGTACAGGATGCGCTCGATCACAACTTTGCATCACCCGCACCGCGACCCAAACAGGCCACCTTCGCAAGTTTTATGGGTACCGAGGAATCGGACGAAGGCCCACAGGCCAAGCGGCACGCAATCCTCGACGGCCTAACGTCCGATGAGCTCCAAACCCGCATCGACCAGCTCTATGCAACCGAGGTCACCGCAGCGCTGCGTGATATGGTGCACGCATACGAAATCGCAATGGGTGTCGCCGTATCCCGCGTTTCCGTGCGCGGCATGAAAACGCGCTGGGGATCATGCACGCCCAAGACCGGAGCCATTCGCATCGCACGCGAACTTGCCGCCTATCCCATCGAATGCCTCGACATGGTTGTCGCCCACGAGCTCGTCCACTTGCTCGAGCCAAGCCACAATCATCGGTTTCACGCCCTGCTCGACGCGTACTGCCCCAACAATAGAGCGCTGTCGCAACGGCTCAAGCAGCCACCCATAGAGATGTATTAGAACCGGTTAGCGCACGCGCTCGATCTCGACGCCGCAGCTTGCCAGGGGAAGACCGACGGGCGCCCAAGGCTTATCGAGCTTAACACGCACGCCAAGCAGCAGGGGGTAACGACGTAGCAGCATCGAGGCCACACCCTCAGCTGCAGCCTCGATGAGCTTAAACGTATGCTCGCGCAGATAGCCATCGACATCGTGGCACACCGAGCCGTAATCAATCGAGACATCCAGGTTGTCGTGCTCCCCCGCCGCGCGCAGATCGGCATAGAGCACCAAGGACACGACAAACTTCTGCCCCAGGGCGTTCTCCTCGGGATACACGCCGTGGTTGGCAAAGACCTCGAGACCGTCGATAGTAATGCGGTCGGCATGGCATAGGTCGTCATAGCTCACATGGGGCACTGCTGTTGCGGCGGAAATCTCGCCCCTGCCACGACGGGCGAGCTCGGCTCCCTCGGTCTTGGTTGCATTCTCGGGCAACTTTTTGTTAGTCATCGCGATCGTCTCCTTCGTTCAGAACCCCGACCGCGCATACCAACTACACGCGAATCGATAGGTTCTTTTTATCATCGCTCCAGTTGCAGGCATTGCGCGCAGGGCATGCAAAGCAGGCGCGCGACGCTTTGTCGGCTGCATAAAGCAGACGCTCAAGCGGCTGGCTGTTCACGCGCAGCTTTCGATGGCCCAGGATGGCCGTCTTAATGGCTGCGGCATCTGCCAGCTCGAACGCCACGTCTTCGGGCATGCCGCCGAGAATCGCATCAGCGACGCGTTCGCTTGCAACATCATGGGATATACCCGATTCATACTGTTCATCTTTGCCGATATCGTGAAGAAGCGCCGTGGCATAGATGACCTCTCGATCAAATCCGAGCTGCTCCTCAAGATTCTTAATCCACATAATGCGCGCGACATCCAGCAGATGGTCAATACCGTGGCGGCAAAAGATGCGCCCCGATTCCAACTGCGCAATGTTGCCCAGATGCCGCCGGAACAGTCCGTTGGCACAGATGTAATCAATGCGAGGCATGGCACCAAAGGGAGTCAGGCCCGAAGCCATAAAGCCGCGACGAGGCGTTCCCTCATCGGTCTTCGATGCAAAGTCGTTGACGACTCTCATGGTTAGCGACCCAGCATCCTAAAGAATCGCTCCTCGAGCGACGGATCGGTCTCAAAGACGCCGCGACGAGCAAGCGTTACGGTCTTGGTACCGGGTTTTTGCACGCCGCGCATGGTCATGCACATATGCTCGGCTTCCATCAGTACGATCGCTCCTTGGGGAGCAAGATAATCCATGAGGGCATCGGCAACCTGTGCACACAGCTGCTCCTGCAGCTGCAGACGGCGGGCATAAACCTCGACCGTACGGGCGAGCTTGGAAAGCCCAGCCACCCGACCGTTAGGAATATAGCCAATGGCGGCCTTGCCATAAAACGGCAGCAGATGGTGCTCGCACAGCGAGTAGAACGTGATGTCGCGCTCGATAACCAAATCGTTCGAAGCGACGGCAAAGGTTTTGGACAGGTGCTCCTCGGCACTCTGGTCCATACCGCCGGCGATCTCACCATACATACGGGCAACGCGCGCCGGGGTCTCCAGCAGGCCCTCACGAGTTGGGTCCTCGCCTATGCCCTCAAGCAACAGCTTAATGGCGGCCTCGACTTTTTCCTGATCGACCATCTGGGCCTCACTTTTCCGATTTTGCGTTCGCACTATGGTACCACGCCCTTCGGCATCGGCCACAAGCTACATAGTATGGGTCGAATAGACCGGATCGTCCCGCCAAAGCTCCACGGCGTCGCAAAGCGCAACGTTCTCACGCTCGGCACGGGCACGCGTGGCGTTCATATCAATCACGCGTTGATTGCTCGAGCCCCTAAAGCGCAACGAGATATCGTACAGATCCTGAACGAACGGGCCATCCACCAACATGTCGAGGCAGGCCAGGATACGGTCCGTCACCTCGGTATGGTGGCGGCCACCCGGCATAAGCTCCTCGAGCACGTCGCCGGTAAAGCACCAAATGGTCTTGCCCGACCCCGCAGGATAGGCCGCACGCACGCGTTCGATAAAGTCAACAAGCCCCGCCTGATTCTCGGGCTCCATAGGCTCGCCGCCCAGAATCGTCAGGCCATCGATAAAGGGATGGTCGAGGCTCTCGATAATCTTGTCCTCGACGGCACGATCGAACGGCTCACCCGCAGCAAAGTCCCACGCGACAGAGTTAAAGCAGTTCTTGCACCCACGACGGCACCCGCTCACAAACAGAGAAGTACGAACGCCTTCCCCATCAGCAATGTCGAAATACTTAATGTTCGCGTAGTTCATAGGTAACTCTCCCGGGAGGCTGGGACATATCATCCCGTCCTCAAACATTCTCGGCCTTCGGCCTGTGAAACTGCGGGCGGGACGATATGTCCCGGCCTCATGCAAAGGGTAACTCAATGAACGAAGCGAACATCGAGTATAGGGTTCGAGGTCCAATAAAAAACTTTGTTGCAGCTCAACCGCCATCGCAAGCAAAGCGTTGTTGCAAGTCAACTCATTTCCGCTAAGAACTTCGAGGGGTGAGCAGACCGCATGCTACATCTCAACTACGTCAACTTGGCTGAGCCGGGAGGGCCGCTTGGGCTTTTGCTCGATATGAGTTCCGCACGCAAAGAA
>CABRWN010000012.1 GCA_902474645.1 uncultured Collinsella sp. | reverse complement strand
CGCCGCGCACAACGCGACACTCCCCTAGCGATTCAAGAGAATCTATTAGGCCTCGAGAGCCTTCTTGGCGATGGTAGCCAGCTCGTTGAAGGACTCGATGTCCTCGTAAGCCATCTGAGCCAGGACCTTGCGGTCGAGCTCGATGCCGGCAACCTTCAGGCCGTGCATGAACTGAGAGTAAGAGATGTCGTTCAGGCGAGCAGCAGCGTTGATACGAGTGATCCAGAGAGAACGGATCTCGCGCTTCTTGTTGCGGCGATCACGATACTGATACTGCAGGGAGTGCTGGACCTGCTCTTTAGCATGCTTGTAAGTACGCGAAGCGGCACCGTAGTAACCCTTCGCACGGTGCATAACGGTACGGCGCTTCTTCTTGGCGGCAACAGCGCGCTTAATACGTGCCATGTTCTATCAACTCCTAGACGGTAAAACGAAAAACGGGAACGCGAACTTAGGCGAGACGCGACTTGATGACCTTGCGGTCGGCAGCGGCGATCTCGGTCTCCTGACGGAAGCCACGCTTACGCTTGGTGGACTTCTTGCTCAGGATGTGGCTCTTGAAAGCCTTGGCGCGCATAAGCTTGCCGGTACCAGTCTTGCGGAAACGCTTCTTGGTGCCGCTGTGGGACTTCATCTTAGGCATGAAATACTCCTTAATCGGTTACAGAACACTAGTTACTTGGTATCGCTTGCCGCTTTATCCTCATCGAAGGCGCCCTTAATCGGGGCGAGCAGCATAAGCATGTTACGGCCTTCCATCTTAGGCTTGGACTCGACCGTAGCGTAAGGCTTGAGATCCTCGGCGAGACGCTCGAGAACGTTAAGACCCTGCTCCGGGTGAGCCATCTCACGGCCGCGGAACATGATGGTGATCTTAACGCGTGCGCCCTTCTTGAGGAAACGCAGAACGTGGCCCTTCTTGGTCTCGTAATCACCAACGTCAATCTTGGGTCGGAACTTCATTTCCTTGACCTCGACCTTGGACTGGTTCTTACGAGCGGCCTTGGCCTTCATGGCCTGCTGGTACTTGAACTTACCGTAGTCCATGACCTTGCAGACCGGCGGCTCCGCGTTGGGAGCGATCTCGACCAGGTCGAGACCCTGATCGTCGGCGACGCGCTGGGCATCGCGGATGGCGAACAGGCCGAGCTGAGAGCCATCGACGCCAATCAAACGGCACGAAGATGCAGTGATCTCGTCGTTGATGCGGGTGTCATCAGACTTAGCTATTTTCCCTACCTCCATTCATAAAAAAATAACCCGGCGCTTCTCAGCAACCAGGTCGTACACATAGACTTCCTCGATTTGAGGAAGAGAATCTAAGTTGTATGACCAGTCAGCTGCTCATTGGCGCCAAAAGGTGGGAACCCTCGGGTTCCTCTTTAGGGCATTGTGGGAACAACGCCTTGCGAATAATAACACGTACAGCGCGTTATCACATTACGTACACGAAAAAGGGGGCCGCAGCCCCCTTGAACGCTCACTTGCATGTATGGTGCCCGAGGCGAGACTCGAACTCGCACGTTGTTGCCAACGGTGGATTTTGAGTCCACTGCGTCTGCCAATTCCGCCACTCGGGCACGCAATGCGTAAGTTAGTTTATCACAGCTTTCTACCGATTAGTCCGAAAATGGAACTTCGAGCATTTCGATGAGCTCGACCGAACGGAGCATCTCGCGCTGACGGCATCCACGACCTTCGACCGAAGCCTCACCCATCTGGTTATCGTAAGGGTCCTCGCGCATGCCGTCGAAAGAGGGCTCAAACTCTGCCTGGAATCGATCGTTGGCCACCATACGCCACGGATCGAGATTGCCAAAGTAGTGACGGCGGCGCCACTCCTCCCCCATCCTGCGAGCAGAAGATCCAAATGACACGTCGGCGTTGAGCCAACCGGTCTGCGGCGTATAGAACTCTGCCCAGTCGTGCGACCCCACCGAATCGGGCGCAACATACAGGCCGCTCTGCCAACGGGCAGGCACGCCCGCGATACGGCACATGGTGATAAACGTGAGCGCCATAACGCCGCAATCGCCGCGGAGCGAATGCGCACAGTCATCGGCAATAGATCCCAAAAGCAAGTACGGCGGTTGATAGCGATAGTCGACATACTGCGTCAGATAATCATAGATAGCACGGGCGCGATCGAGCGGATCCTCGAGTCCGCCAACAACACTGGCCGTCAGCTGCTGCAGATACGGCGTGAATGCAATGTGCGGACGGTCCTCAGAAATATCCTCGGGCAGAGGCGCGTCCATACGCGGATGAACCGGAAGTGCGCCACCGTAGACATCACAATAAGCAGCATCGATGTGATAACGATAAGTCACCGAGAATGAACGCTCACTCGAAGAAGACCACGAGGCGGTACGCGCCGAAGCGCTCGCGGGAGCAACAGCACCCCCCGGCGTCATGTCGAGAATCTCGACCCGAGACTGCTGGCGGCAGGTGGCGGCAACGGGAAGCCAAGCGCGAACGGTCTCCCCCTCTAGAGCGCCGGGGACAGACACAGACGCTTTAAGCGTAATGACACGCGCCAATCCGTTTTGCGACTCCATCTCCTTGAGCATCTCGTTGCGCAGTGCAATTCCGTCCGTAGGATCGGGACGCATGCCGGGGACCTCTTTGGGATATACGCGAAGCGAATCGAGGAAGTTGTCGAGAACGAACAACTCGCCATCGATAAAGCGCCAGTCAATACGCTTACGGTCAATCAGATCGTCAAACTGCTCCTCGGTAAACTCAGGCCACTCCTCGCGAATCATCGCAATAGCTCGATCGCGCGACACCGAAAAATGAAGCGGCGTCTCAAGCATGCGATACCGCTCGGCACGAACGCAAGCCGCCAGCGAAGGCTCAGGATTCTGCCCCAAAAGGCGATCACAAGCCGCAACAGCCTGCGTCAAATATCCGGCATCCTTGAGACGAAGAATCTCAGGCGGCAGTCCAATATCGAGATGACGAAAGTCATCACAGCAAACATCAACAGAGCAACCAACAGGACCCTCGTCAATAACCTTCCCATCCGAAGGCAGTACATTAATAACAGCCATACCAAACTCCAAGTCATTAGAATTCTTGAAGTCCATTGTAGCGAGATAAAAAAGAAAGCCCCAATAAAGGAACCCTCAACACCGATAAACGGTACCTCTAAAAATGAGTTCAGCCCAGTAACCCTGCGGCGTTAAACGAAGGAAGCCCCGTCCCCCGGAACTGTTTCCTTGTCGCGACTTCTGGCAAAGCCAGTAGCCATCTTAATTCAGCCCAGTAACCCTGTAGCGAGTTAACGAAGGAGGCCCCGTTTCCCCGGAGCCGATTCCGTCGCGCGACTTCTGGCGAAGCCAGGTGAGCGCGAGGGAAACAGCGTAGGGGAAACGGGGCCTCCGGCGGGAAGTTAAACCGCTACTTACGCCTTGTTGACGGAGCCAAACTCCTCCATGAGCTCCTTGGTGCGAGCAACGATGTTGTCGCGACCAGGCTTGAGGAGCTTGCGGGGGTCGAAGCCCTTGCCCTGCTGATCCTTGCCAGCCTCGATGTACTCGCGGACGCCCTTAGCGAAGACGAGCTGCAGGTCGGTGTTGACGTTGATCTTGGAGATGCCCAGGGAGATGGCCTTCTTGATCTGATCCTCGGGGATGCCGGTACCACCGTGCAGAACGAGGGGCAGGTCGCCGGTCTGAGCCTTGATCTCGCCCAAGCGCTCGAAGGAAAGGCCAGCCCAGTCGGCGGGATACACGCCATGGATGTTGCCGATGCCGCAGGCGAGGAAGTCGACGCCCAGGTCAGCAATCTGCTTGCACTCAGCAGGATCAGCGAGCTCGCCGCTGGAGGTCACGCCGTCCTCGGTACCGCCGATGCCGCCAACCTCGGCCTCGATGGACATGCCCTTGGAGTGGGCAAGCTCAACGAGCTCCTTGGTGCGGTCGAGGTTAAGCTGGAAGGTCTCCTCGTGAGAGCCGTCATACATGATGGACGTGAAGCCGGCCTCGATGCACTTGAAGCAGTCCTCGTAAGAACCGTGATCGAGGTGAAGGGCGACGGGAACGGTAACGCCCGTGGCCTCGACGGCAGCCTTGACCATGTCGGCGCAGACCTTGAAACCGCCCATCCACTTAGCGGCACCAGCGGTGCACTGAAGGATCAGCGGAGACTTGGCCTCCTCTGCGGCCTGGAGAATAGCCAGGGTCCACTCGAGGTTGTTGGTGTTGAAGGCACCGAGACCATACTTGCCGGCCTCGGCCTTCTTGAGCATGTCTGCTGCGTTGACGAGCATAAAAGAAACCTCCTATAAGGTTGCTCCGATAACGCCTGAGATTTTACCACGGCGCACCCGAGCATAAACGTTCGTTTGTTCACGAATATCGTCCAAACAGACTTTTTTGACCGTTTGCCCTACGAAATTGACCCGTTGGGGAAAAATAGCTTGACGTTTGAACGCTTCTCGTGCTTCAGAAGCTGACTATAGAGCTACACCCGCATGAAAGGGTTCTGCATGAGCTCGCGTGCCATGGTGGTCGAATCGCCATGGCCGGTTAGGCAAACGGTATCGGGCGGGAGAAGCCGGGCGAGCTTGGAGAGCGAGCGCAGAATCGCCGCCTCGTCTCCTCCGGAAAGATCGGTGCGGCCGTGGCTGCCCGGGAATAGCGTGTCGCCCACAAAGGCAATGTTCCCCTGCTCGGTGGCAGCAAACAAGACGATCCCGCCCGGCGTATGCCCTGGTGTCTCGATCACCTGCAGGCAGATATCGCCCACCTCGATTGCATCGCCCTCGGCGAGCAGGCGCGTCGGCTCACCCGGATCGGGCGTCTCAATACCCCACATGGCGCGCTGCTCCTCGATATTTGCGCGAGGTACCGTCACGTCCTTATCGCACAACTCATATAGTGCGCCGTCGCCAACAACAGCTCGAACCCCGGCGACCCCGCCAACATGGTCGGCATGACCGTGCGTGCAGACAGAGCCGAGTACGCGCACCTCGGGATGCGCGGTGCGGATATGCTCCACAAGACGCTCGCCCTCCCACGCCGGATCGACGATTAAGCACTCGTCATTCGAAATCACGGCGTAACTGTTGGTCTGAATCGGGCCGTTGACGAGTGCCTCAATCGAAGCCGTGCCTCGGGGTGTCAGGTCCAAAGTCATATCGCCCATGCGCATACCCTCCTTCTAAAATACGTTCGAGGCACCAAACGATGCCTCGAACGTAACCAATATCTATGATGCCGAGAGGCTCTCGCACCTACACACGGCGCTTGAGCTGAGCTCCGCCTTCGCCGGGCATAAGACGGCGAGCGTCGTAGACCGAATCGACACTGCTGATGGAAGCAAGCAGCGGATCCAGACCACTCGCGTCCGAGATCTCGACCATAAAGCGCAGGGTTGCAATACCCTCGCGGTTAGTCGACGTGGCGGCAGAAAGGATATTGCCGCCCGCATCGCCAATGGCAATGGTGACATCCTTGAGCAGGCCCATGCGGTCCAGGCATTCGACCACGATCTCGACCTGGAAGAGGGTGTCGGCAGCGCCGTCCCACTCCACTTCGATCATGCGCTCGGGATGCTCCATAAGACCCTTGACGTTGGGACAGTTGGCGCGATGCACCGAAACGCCACGGCCGCGCGTGATGAAGCCGACGATATCGTCGCCCGTCACCGGATTGCAGCAATGCGCCAGACGGACCAGCAGGCCGCTGTTGCTCTCGCCCTTGACGAGAATGCCATTGCTGGCGCTCTTGCCGCGCTTTTGCGGCTTGCGGTTGGATCCGCGGGCAGGCTGCTTGACAACCTCGGCGATGGCTTCAGTCTTGGTGAGCTGCTCCTCGGGCTTGGGGTCCAAGATTTGCTCGACCTTGTTACCCACAGCGCGCGGGGCAACCTTGCCGGCGCCGACGGCAGCAAACAGGTCCTCGAGCTGTTTGTAGTTAAATTGCTCCGCCACGGCGTTGAGCGCACGCGTGGATCGCGGCGTAGAGATGCCATACCCGCGCTTGCGCAGGTCCTTGGCCAGTATATCGCGGCCGGCAGCAGCGTCATCGTCTTTGGTCGCGGCGGCGAAATAACGGCGGATCTTTGACTTGGCCGAAGGTGTCTTGACGATCTTGAGCCAATCGCGCGATGGCTTGGAGCTCTTGTTCGTCAGAATTTCAACGCGGTCGCCCGTCTTAATCTCGTGCGTGAGCGGAGCCACCGCACCGTTGATCTTAGCGCCGACGCAGTGGTTGCCCACCTCGGTGTGAACGGCGTAGGCAAAGTCGAGCGGCGTGGAGCCGGCACGAAGCGCCATGACCTCGCCCTTGGGTGTAAAGACAAAGATCTCCTGGTCGAACAGATCAACCTTCAGCGAATGCAGGTATTCCTTGGCATCGGTGATCTCGTCAGAAGCTGCCCAATCGAGCGAATGCTTGAGCCAGTTGATCTGGTCGTCCAAACGTTGAGCGTCATTGGTCTTGGAAGCAGACGATCCGCCCGACTTCTTATATAGCCAGTGGGCGGCAATGCCGTACTCGGCCTGCTCATGCATCTCGTAGGTTCGAATCTGAATCTCGAGTGGACGAGCCGTAGGGCCGATGACCGTCGTGTGGAGCGACTGGTAGTTATTGACCTTAGGCATGGCGATATAGTCTTTAAAGCGACCAGGCATGGGGTGCCACAGCGTATGTACCGCACCGAGCGTGGAGTAGCAATCGCGCACCGAATGGGTAATAACGCGCAGCGCCACCAGGTCGTAGATCTCGGAGAACTCCTTGCCCTTGCGCTTCATCTTTTGGTAGATGGACCAATAGTGCTTGGAGCGGCCGTTGATCTGGAAGTCCTCCAAACCAATGCGGTTGAGCTCATCGGTAAGCGTCTTGATGGTCTCGGCAAGGTAGCGTTCGCGGACCTCGCGCGACTCAGCTACCATACGCGCGATGCGCTGGTAGGCATCGGGCTCCAGGTAGAAGAAGGACAGGTCCTCGAGCTCCCACTTAATAGAGCTCATGCCCAGGCGGTCGGCCAAGGGCGCGTACACGTCCATGGTCTCGCGAGCCTTAAACAGGCGACGATCCTCGCGCAGGGCTGCCAGCGTTCGCATGTTGTGCAGACGATCGGCAAGTTTAACGATGATGACGCGAATGTCCTTGGACATGGCGAGGAACATCTTGCGCAGCGTGAGCGCCTGCTTCTCGTCCATGCTGTCGACTTCGATGTTGGTGAGCTTGGTCACGCCATCGACGAGCTCGGCCACCGTATCGCCAAACAGGCCGGAAACATCGGCGAGCGAGGTCTCAGTATCCTCGACGGTATCGTGCAGCAGCGCGGCGCACACCACATCGCAGTCCATCTTGAGATCGGCCAAAATGATGGCAACCTCGACGGGATGGTTAATGTACATCTCGCCCGAGCGGCGCTTTTGGTTGCAGTGCTTCTCGGCGGCAAAGCAGTAGGCCTGCTCAACCTTAGAAAAGTCGTCCTCATTCATATATTTGAGGCACAGGCGCTCCAGCTTGTCGTAGCTGTCCGCCATAATCTCGGGCGGCAGCTCATCGGCATGCTTATAGTGCTCCATCTCCGAAAACGGCTGGAGGGTGGAATCATGGGCGGTACGGGCTGCGGCATCCATCGAGGTCCCCTTCCCCTAGGCCCGCGGTACGATCGGGCGGTTAACTTTGGCTAGCATATCAGAAGCGCACGAATCGAGCGCCCAGCTCCGGAAAGCCGAAAACTCCATGCGCGAGCGCAAGCCCTCCAAATAGCGAATTGACCTGCTCAATTGCACGCGGCCGGGGTTTTCGGCCATCGCGATGCGACGAGTGTCGTCAAACCCCGAAACTCGACAGAAACCAAGCTCTTCGAAGATTCCCAGGCCGCTTTCCACCGAACGCTCGTCGACCGGCGTGCGGGCATCGATGGCAAGGCACATCTGCGCGATGTCGATATCGCTCGCGCTAAAGGAATCGTCCCCGGTTTTGCCGCGGTTGGAGCGCCACATGGTCTGCAGCGCGCGATAGAGCGTGACGAGCTCGTCGCGCTCGGGCGCATAGCAGTCGAGTAGGCGCTCGTTAATACGGGCGTCGCGCGACGAATAGAGTAGATGGATCACGGCGGGCTGGCCATCGCGACCGGCGCGGCCGCTCATCTGGTTAAACTCAATGCCGCCAAACGGCATGTGATAGAGCACGACATGGCGAATATCGGGCAGGTTGACGCCCTCGCCAAAGGCGGATGTCGAGACGATGCAGCTGAGGCTGCCGTCTCGAAACGCCTCTTCTACGCGATGGCGGTCGGTGCGCGTAAGGCCAGCGTTATAGAACGCGATACGGGTCGCACAGTCGGGAACGCGTTTGCGTAGTGTCTTGGCAAGCGCCACGGACTGGTCACGCGAATTGACGTAAATGACGGTCTTCTCCCCCGTCGCCACAATCGACACCAAACGGTTCTCGCGGCTCGCAAGATCTCGGTCGTCCTCGAGCTGCAGGTTCTCGCGCACCGTCTCGTCGACCACCGTGCGAGTGATCGGCAGCATGCGGGCAAGCTCGGCCACGACCGGAGCCGTCGCGGTGGCCGTCGCGGCCATAACGACCGGGTCGCCCAAGGCTTTGAGGATATCGGGCATGTCGAGATAGGCGCTGCGGTCGCCGCCCTTGGCAAGGCCAGCGTGGTGCGCCTCATCGATAACGACAAAGCCGATGCGGCCCGAACGCGCAAAGCGGTCACGGTGGATAGACAGGAACTCGGGCGTCGTGAGCACGATACCGGTGCGGCCCGAAGCCAGGCCGGCGAACACGTCATCGCGCGCCGCCTCCACGGTCTCGCCGGTCAACACGCCGACGCCAATGCCGAGCGCGGCCATCGTCGACGAGAGGTGATAGGCCTGGTCGGCAACGAGCGCGCGCAGCGGATAGACAAAGATGCTCGCACGCCCGCGAAGAACCGCCTCGCGCGCGGCATGCACATGGAAGATGAGCGACTTGCCGCGCCCCGTTCCCATAACGGCCAGAACACTTTGGTGATCGGCCAGGGCATCGAGCGCCTCGACCTGCGTGCGGTGCGGTTGGTTCGAGCCTATAAAGCTATGGATAAGCGAGCGCGTCAGCTCGGTATAAGAAAGCTGGGCGAGTGTCTCGCGCTTACGCGACTCCAGGCGCAGGCCGGAATCCGCCGGCTGCACGCCACGACGAAGCTCGCATGCCGGATCGTCGACGCTGGGCAGCGTGGTATCGCGGACCAGAACATCCTTGATCATGAGCTTGGGCTTCACACGCCCCTGCCAATGCTCGGCAACGGCCTCGAACACCAAGTCGACAGCGCTATCGCAGTTGATGAGCTTATCGATTTGCGGCACGCGGAACATAATGGCCGGCACGCTCACGGCGCCATCGGTCGCCACAAAGCGCATGTGCTCGCCGGTTTTGCCCACCACGGCGCGATCGCACATCGTCACGCCCTCGGCGGCCAGCAGCGGCACCTTGTTGCCCTGGCCAAACGGCTCAAGACGGGAAATCTGCTCTATAGTCTCGATATTCAGCTCGGAAAGGTCGACTGTGGCGGCAACCTCGTCGATGTCTTCAAAGTCCTCGGCGGGAATCTCCGATAGCACGGCGGAAAGGCGACGACGGAATTCATCGAGCTTGGATGCCTCGATGGTCACACCCACCGCACCGGCATGTCCGCCGCGACGAATCAGCAGGTCGGAGCAGCGCTCGACGGCGTCAAACAGGTTGACTTTGCCCACCGAGCGACCAGAGCCGCGCGCGATACCGTCCTCGATCGAGAACAGCAGCGCCGGCACGTGATAGCGGTTGGTCAGACGGCTTGCCACGATGCCCTTGACACCCTCGTGCCAGCCTTCACCGCCCACGACGATCGCGCGTCCGCCGTCATAGGTCTCCTCGACCTTTGCCATGGCATCGCGCGTGAGCTCCGCCTCGATCTCACGGCGCTGGCGGTTGATTTCCTCGAGCTCAGCCGCCAGCGCGCTTGCTTCGATGGGATTGCGGACAAGCAACAGGTCGAGCGCCAGCTTGGGATCGGCCATGCGACCGGCAGCGTTTAAGCGGGGAATGAGTGAGAATGACAGGCCATCCGCCGTAATGCTCGAAAGGTCCGCCTTGGCGAGCGCGGCAAGCGCGATATAGCCGGGGCGAGCGGTTACGCGCATCTGCTGGATGCCCTCGGCAACCAGCGCGCGGTTCTCGGGTGTGAGCGGCATCATGTCGGACACGGTGCCCAGCGCCGCGACCTCGATTAGCGAACGCCAATACGACGGCTTGCCCAGGCGCTCACCCAAGACTTGCACCAGCTTGAGCGCCACACCAGCACCGGCAAGCTCGCGCGAGGGGCCCTCGTCCTCGAGCTTGGGGTCGGTCAGGGGCACACCCTGCGGCACCTGGTCGGAGGGTTCGTGATGGTCCGTGACCACCAAATCGATCCCCAGGCTCTCCAGATAGGAAACCTCTTCCTTGGCGGCAATGCCGTTATCGACGGTCACGATCAGCTGGGGGCGAGCGAGCTCGTTAACGCGGTCGAGCGCCGCGCGCGAAAGACCGTAGCCCTCATCAAAGCGATGCGGAATAAACGGCGTGACATCGGCGCCAAACGTGCGCAGCGCCTCGGTCAACAGACAGGTCGACGTAATACCGTCAACGTCAAAATCGCCAAAGACTGCAATGTGCTCGTGGTTGCGAATAGCACGCTCGACGCGGTCGGCAACGACCGACATGCCCGGGATAATGAGTGGGTCGGCCCAGTCGCGATCGAGCGAAGGCGTCAAAAACAATTGGCCCTCTTTGATGGAGCCAATGCCGTGCGCGACCATAATGCGCGCCACCAGCCCGGGAATGCCCAGACCAGCCGAAAGCTCCTTTTCGAGCTCGGGGTTTTGTTGAGCGACCGCCCAGCGATGCGTCGTCTTAAGCGATGACATAGGCACCCACCCCTGATAGGGGCAGGTCGCCGCGATACCTCTCACGGTTCATAGCGATGAGTCCTCTGTGTATGCCCGCTTCGGCAGGCAGATCTGTTGAACGGATTTATTATACCGTGCAGCGCGGACGCAAAACGCCGCGGTGCGCCGCGGTTTCGGCAAACGATGGCGGTAATGGCCTCGAAATAATCGAGCGTTTCAACCGCACGGACGCATACGAGCGTCTAGCATATCCATACAAACGAGTTCGCGGATAAAGGGAGTCACGGGACATATGAAGCAATGGGCTGGACTGGGAAAGTTCCTCGCGGGGCATATGCAGATCATCGTTCCGATTTGCGTGGCGCTCGGCGTGCTCTTTCCCCAGCAGATCGGCGTGCTCAAGCCCATTGTTCCCGCCCTCTTCGCCTTTATGACGTTTCAGGGCGCGCTCAGCAACACCTTTCACCAGGTAGCCGAGGTGTTCCACCGTCCGCTGCACCTGATTCTGGCGCTGCTGGTCTCGGCAGTGCTTATTCCCATCGCGGCGTATGCCATAGGGTCACTCTTCTTTGGCTCCAACCCCAACCTTGTCTGCGGCATCGTGCTCGAGTACAGCGTGCCCGTGGCCGTCACCGCTTTTATGTGGATCAGCATGTTCGGCGGCAACGGCCCGCTCGCGCTCACCATCATCCTGACGTCCTCGGTTATCTCCCCTGTGACGATTCCGCTCACGCTTAAGCTCTTGCTTGGTGCCACCGTCTCGATCGATGTGCCGAGCATGATGCAGGACATGGCCTTTATGATCGCCATCCCCGCCGTGCTCGGCATCATGATCAACGAGCTCACGCGTGGATGGGGACACGAGAAGCTCTCCCCCGCGCTCTCGCCCGCCTGCAAGTTCATGATGATGGGCGTTATCGCCTCCAACTCCACCGCCATGAGCGAGTACGTGCTGCACATGAACGCGGTGCGCCTGGAAGTCGCCCTCTTTATTTTGACCTTCGCCATCAGCGGCTTTGTCGTCGGTTTTCTGGTCGCCCGTGCGCTGCATCTGCCATATAGCGAGACGACTACCATGTGCTTTACCTGCGGCATGCGTAACATCTCTTCGGGCGCCGTCATCGCCACGCAATACTTTCCGGGCGAAGTCGTGTTTCCCGTCATGTGCGGAACGCTGTTTCAGCAGGTGCTCGCCTCGCTTATCGGGCACCTCTTTGAGCGGCTGACCGGCGAGGAGCGCGCCGCCCAGCGCAAGCGTGTCGAGGCCGGCCGCGACGCCATGGCACGCTAGACTGTCCGCAGTGTGCGGGCGCTCACTTTACGATGTGAGCGCCTCCAGATGTGCGCGGAGTCGCTCTGCATCGGCATCGAGCGTGGTCTCAGCATTGACCTGGGCCAAACGATAGCCGACAAAGTAGGGCGAAACCACCCAACGCGGCAGCGCCTTGGCAATGGTCCGACCGCCCAGGTGATAGAAGAACAGGTTGTACGACTCTGCGCGACCACCGTGGTGCTCGTTCAGGATATAGCGCAGAGCTACCTGGATCGCATCGGCGAAGAGATCCGCCTCGGCTTGGTCTCTCGTATCATCGCTGGCGGCGATTCCCTGCGGGGCTGAAACGTTGACCTCAAAGAACCCCATGATCGGTTCGGTTGAGATGTTGACCGCGATTCTCCCCTGTTGCCAAACATTGATGCCTTCGAAATTGGCAGAAGTCAGCGAAGCATAACCGTCCTCCCGCTCCAAACCCACAATCTGCATATGTGGATGAACGAGACTACCGCCCGAGAGCGGACCCTTGTTCTTGTACATAAGCACGCTTCGATACTGCCGTGAATCGATCATCTGCTGCCAGCAACCCAGGGCAAACCGCATCACATGGTGGAGTTCATCCGGCTCATAGGTCACCAGGTCGGCGTCGTGATTGGCCGACTCGATCAGCACGGTTTGACGGGTGGCGCGCAGGGTCTTGAACTTATTCTCGAGCCAGATGCAGTCACCGTCGCGCCGGATGATATTGGTGAGCCCCTCCGTGTTGCAAAAGGGACACGCGGTACCTGGGCGACGGTTGTCGTCGGGCTTGCCGCTCGCCTGCTGAACATCGAATACAAGTGCCACGGGCTACACCTCCAGCGGTACGATCCTTGTGCCGTGGAGCTCGGACACGCCCAATGCCGCTGCAACCGCATCACGGTTGGCCGCGGTAATACCGCCGCCGGGAAGGATGGTCAGGCGGTCGCCCGTATACTCGATTAGGCGAGCCA
Organism: uncultured Collinsella sp.; assembly: GCA_902474645.1. Classification (GTDB taxonomy): domain Bacteria; phylum Actinomycetota; class Coriobacteriia; order Coriobacteriales; family Coriobacteriaceae; genus Collinsella. The sequence goes on along the minus strand of CABRWN010000012.1, from coordinate 10,185 downwards.
GGTGATCGAAGTTGTCCTCAATCGGCGTGCCGGCCGCGCCACCATGCGTCAGGATGCGCGTAACGCCGCAGTCGGCAAGCGTGTCAATCGCATCGAGCTGAGCCTCGGACGAAAGCTGGTCAAAGGCCATGTGAAAGGTGATGTCGATGGGCTCACGCTTACATTCCTCGGTCGCGCAGCCCGCGGCCATCACGAGGGCGCCCAACGTAAGCTCGTCGAGCGCCCATCCGCCAGCGCAGGGCTTGCAGCAGCCAAAGACCAAGCCGTCAACGCCGGCGCTCACGGCAAGGCCCAGGTCCATCTCCATCATGCGCAGCTCGTCCTGGTTGTAATGAAAGTCGCCACCACGCGGGCGAATCATGCACATCACCTGTGCGCCTTGTTCGTGGGCGTAGTTGACCGTAGCGCTGATAACGCCGGCCGAAGGCGTGGTGCCGCCAACGGCAAGGTTGTCGCACAGCTCGATACGCCTTGCACCGGCATCGATAGCCGCCGGCACCCGCTCAAAGTTCTCGGCACAAAACTCGTACAGCATAGATAGACCCCCAAAGACAGCAGATGTTTTCCGACGGGCATTGTCACACATCCCCATGAAGTTGCGGTGGAATAGGGACTGTTTTGGCGTCTAGCGCCCCCATTTAGTCCCTATTTCACCGCAACTAAAAAGGGGGCGCTGACTGGGATAGTCAGCGCCCCCTTTATTTTATGGACTAGCCTCCGAGGTAAGCCTTGCGGACGTTATCGTCGTGCAGGAGCTCTTGACCGGTGCCGGTCATGGTAATCTTGCCGGTCTCGAGCACGTAACCGCGTGTGGCGATGGAAAGCGCCATCTGCGCGTTTTGCTCGACCAGAAGCACCGTGGTGCCGGCCTTGTGCAGGTCCTCGACAATCTGGAAGATCTGTTCGATCAGAATCGGTGCCAGACCCATGGAAGGTTCGTCGAGCATAAGCAGTTTGGGGTTACTCATAAGGGCGCGCCCCATAACGAGCATCTGCTGCTCGCCGCCTGAAAGGGTGCCGGCGACCTGGCGACGACGTTCCTTCAGGCGCGGGAACTGCTCGTAGACGCGCTCCAGGCCCGGAGCCACCGTGGACTTGGGCTGCGTATAGGCACCCATCTCCAGGTTCTCCTCGACCGTCATCTGCAAAAAGGCGCGACGACCCTCGGGAACCTGAGCCAGGCCCTTACCAACCAGCTTATCAGCGGGCGTATGGCTAATGTCCTCGCCCATAAACTTGATGGAGCCGGTCTTGGAGCGCAGCAGGCCCGAGACGGTCTTGAGCGTTGTGGACTTGCCGGCACCGTTGGCACCAATCAAGGCCACGATCTCGCCCTCGTTAACGTTAAAGGAGATGTCCTTGATGGCGTGGATGGCGCCGTACCAGACGTTGATGTTGTAGACGGAAAGCATCGGCTCTGCCATTTAGTTCTCCCCCTTATCCTGCTTGCCCAGATATGCCTCGATAACGGCGTCGTTGTTCTGGATTTCCTCGGCCGTGCCCTTGGCGATGACCTTACCAAAGTTGAGCACGCAGATGCCCTCGCAGATGTTCATAACGAGCGACATATCATGCTCGATAAGCATGATGGCAATGCCAAAGGTGTCGCGAATCTTGACGATGTTCTCCATGAGCTCTGCGGTCTCGGACGGGTTCATGCCGGCGGCGGGCTCGTCGAGCAGCAGTAGCTTGGGGTTGGTGGCAAGCGCGCGGACGATCTCCAGACGACGCTGAGCGCCGTAAGGCAGCGATCCGGCCTGCTCGTTTGCCAGATGCTCCATATCAAAGATGGACAGCAGCTCCATGGCGCGCTCGTGCGCGGCCTTCTCGTGCTTCCAATACGTCGGCAGGCGCAGCACGCCCTCAAAGCCGGAATAACGCTCCTGGTTGTGCAAGCCGACCTTAACGTTATCCTCCACCGTCATGGTGTTAAACAGACGAATGTTCTGGAATGTACGGGCAATACCCATGCGGTTGACCTGATAGACCGACTTGCCCGAGGTGTCCTCGCCATCGAGCAGGATGGTGCCGTGTGTGGGCTGATACACCTTGGTGAGCAGGTTGAAAACCGTGGTCTTACCGGCGCCGTTGGGACCGATCAGACCGGCAATCTCAGTCTTGCCGATAGTCAGGCTAAAGTCGTCGACCGCCTTAAGGCCACCGAACTCAATGCCCAGGTGGATGCACTCGAGTGCCGGGCGCTCGCCCAGGTCACGATCGGGAACGATGGCGCCAGAAGGATACGGAACCATCTTGCCCTTGTTGAACTCAAACTTACTGGGCATCGGCTGCCACCTCCTTCTTGGAAGCAAAGCGGTCCTTAATGCGTGCGAAGAACGCCTTGAGCTGCGGGTTGTTGGTAAAGATCATGACCAGGATCAGCACGATAGCGTAGATGAGCATGCGGTAGTCCGAGAACTGACGGAGCAGCTCGGGAAGCACCGTGAGCAACGCCGCCGCGATGACGGAGCCGCGCATATTGCCCAGACCGCCAAGGACCACAAACACCAGGATGAGGATGGATGTGTTGAAGTCGAACTTGGTGGCGGAGAGCTGCGAGAAGTTACCGCCGAAGAGGGCTCCGGCAGCACCGGCGAGGGCAGCGGAAACCACGAAGGCGATCATGCGGTACTGAGTGACGGAGATGCCCACGGACTCGGCAGCGATCTTGTTATCGCGCACAGCCATAATGGCACGGCCGGTACGGCTGCGAACCAGGTTGAGCACGATCACGAGTGCAACCATGACCAAGATGGCGCCGGCGAGGAAGGTCGAATAGGTCGACACGCCCGACGCGCCCTGCGCGCCCTTGATGATGGCGGTGCCGTCCTCGAGCAGGTGCAGGTCGTCGATCGTGGAGTTACCCGTGATGTTAAAGATCACATGCAGGCCGCGGGAGTCGACGCCCACGATAAGGCAGGTGACGATCTCTTTGATGATCTCGCCAAAAGCCAGGGTCACGATGGCCAGATAGTCGCCGCTCAGGCGCAGGACCGGAATGCCGATCAAGAAGCCCAGGATGGCGGCAGCGATAGCGCCGACCACGATGCTGATGATCAGGCGCACCGGGTCGGAGGGAACGGCGCTCTCGAGGGCGACCGCGGTGACGATTCCCGTATAGGCACCGACGCTCATAAAGCCCGCGTGGCCCAGCGACAAGTCGCCCGCGATGCCGACGACGAGGTTGAGGGAAATGGCCATGACGATATAGGCCGTGATGGGAACCAGCTGACCGGCGATCATGCGCGGAATCATGTGGTTAGACTGCATCAAGAACACGATGGCAAATGCCACGATGCACATGGCATACGTAACAAAGTCGTGACGCGTCTGCTTGTCTTTAAGAAACTTCATAACGCTCACCTACACCTTCTCGGGGACGTACTTGCCCAAGAGGCCGGCAGGCTTGACGAGCAGGACGATGATCAGAACACCAAAGACGATGGAGTTGGCAAGGCTCGTGGAAATGTAGGCCTGCGCCATCGCTTCGATGATGCCGATGAGAATGCCACCGACAAAAGCGCCGGGGATGGAGCCGATGCCACCGAAGACAGCGGCGTCGAAGGCCTTGATGCCAGGCATGGCACCCGTCGTGGGCTGCAGCACCGGCGAGTAGGAGCACAGCAGCACGCCGGCGATGGCGGCAAGGGCAGAGCCGATGGCGAACGTCATCGAGATGGTGCGGTTGACGTTGATGCCCATGAGCTGAGCGGCGGCCTTGTCCTCGGACACGGCGCGCATGGCCTTGCCCATCTTGGTCTTACCTGTAAAGAACATCAAACCGGCCATGATAACCAGGCAGGCGACGATGGTGACGAGCGAGACGGCGCTCACGTTGAACTTGGCCAAGAACTCCGGCACCTGGAAGGTGACGAGCGAAGTGAAGTTCTTGGGCGTGGCGCCCCACAGAAGCTGCGCGGCGTTCTGCAGGAAGTAAGACACGCCGATGGCCGTGATCAGAACGGCCAGAGGGCCTGCTTGGCGCAGCGGCTTGTATGCCAGACCCTCAATGAGAACACCGAGAACCGTGCAGGCCACACAAGAAAGAACTACAGATGCCCAGCCCGGAAGGCCGAGATACGACGTGGCACAGAACGAGACATAGGCACCGACCATGATGACGTCGCCGTGAGCGAAGTTCAGCATCTTGGCGATACCGTAGACCATGGTGTAACCCAACGCGATGATGGCGTAGACGCTGCCCATGGACAGGCCGTTGACCAGGTATTGGATAAAGACCGTCATGTTCCACATCCCCCTTTCGAATAGGTTTCCAGTTAATGTATGAAACAGGGACGTTACATTGTCCCTAGATACCAAGCAAGCAGGGAAGGCCAAAACCTCCCCTGCTTGGGATCAAAACCGCTCTATGTAAGGCGGCCTATTAGGCCTGTACGTACTTGCCGTCGGTAATGACGTACACCGTCGGGTCCTTCTGGACCTGGCCTTTGTCGTTCCAGGAGAGCTTGCCAGTCAGGCCGTCAACAGTAATGTTGCGCATAGCTTCGGGAAGCTTCTCGGCAACCTCGGTGGGGTCGGCGTCGACACCCAGGCCGGCCTCCTTGAGAGCCTCGACCACAGCATGCACGCCGTCGTAGGCGTCGGCGGCAAACTGGTCGGGGGTATCGCCGTACTTATCTTTGTAAGCGTTGACGAAGTCGGCGTTCTTCTCGTCGTCGGCGGAGAACGGGGTCATGAGCAGCAGACCCTCGGCAAGAGAGGTATCGAAGCCCTCAACGCCCAGGATACCGTCCATGCCGTCGCAGCCCATCATCTTGACGTCGTAGCCCATGTCCTTGGCGTTCTTGAGCAGGACGGACGCCGGTGTGTAGTAGATCGGCGCAAAGATCATGGTGGCGCCAGCCTGCTTGGCCTTGGTCAGCTGGTTGGTAAAGCTCGTGGCGGAGTCGTCCTTAAAGGTCTCCTCGTCAACAATCTCGAGCTTGGACTCAGCGGCCTGGGCCTTAAAGGAATCTGCGATGCCCGAAGAATAGGCGTCGCCGGAGTTATAGAACAGCACGAACTTCTCGTCCGCATACTTCTGCGCCAGGAACTTGGCAGCGTTGACACCCTGGTTGGGGTCGGTGAAGCAAACCTGGAAGACGCAATCCTTGCCCTTGGTAACGTCCTCGGAGGACGCGGACGGGGTAATCATGAACGTCTCGGGGTCGTTACCGCACTCAGCAGCAACGGCGACCGACGCACCCGTGGTGGTCGGACCGACAAGGGCCTGCATGCCCCAGTCGAGCAGGGTGTTGAAGGCGTTGACGGCCTTCTCGCCGTCGGCCTGGTCGTCCTCGGCCTTGCTGACAAGCGGCAGCTCCTTAGTCGAGAAATCCTTGCAGCCAAGCTCGACAGCCTGTGTAACGGACTTGCCGTAGGACGCGTTGGCGCCGGTCAGCGGGCCGATGGTGCCGATCTTAAACGAAGCGTCGCTCGAAGCGGAACCGCTGTCGCCGCCGTTGGAGGAGCAGCCAGCTAGAATGGACATCGCCCCCAGACCTGCTGCGCTCGCGATAACGCTCCTGCGATTCATAACAGGGTTCAATGACTTACCGGTGAGGCTCGACATGCGGCTCTCCTCTCAAATCTCGTCGGGTTTCGGTTACCCGACAGGCCATCCTTCGCCGTGTTCGGCGTTCGCAAAATAGTAGACGCTTTAGTTAAGAAAAGTGGCGATTATTTCAACTTTTCTTTTGTTTTGCCCATTTATCCATAATTCTGCGTATTCCTGTCGGTTTATGCAGTAATGCCACTTTATTGTGTGAAAGTATTGTTTCCGTTCTGTTACAAGCGTCCCTGCCTTGATTAAAACAGCCTCACCGGTCGCGTTTTGTGCGCACCTAGGCAGCGATGTACTTGCCGTCCTGAATCACATAGGCTGTAGGTCGTATGTAGCGAGCATGTTTCCAATGTTTCCGCAGCGTTTCGGGGGTGCCGTTTTGTGCGACTCCTGTTGCCTGGCGAGCACGCGCCCTCGGTTCACGCTAGAATGCACTCAACCTTTAAGCGGTTAATCCATCCATAAGATGCACGAAGGAGCTATCTATGAGCGAACCCCTGCGCACCGTGAACGTCGGTCTGATTGGTCTGGGAACCGTCGGCGGCGGCGTGGCCCGTCTGATCAAGAGCCACCACGATGAGTACCTTGCAGCCTACGGCATCGACCTTAAGCTGACCCGTGCCTGCGCGCTTGCCTGGGAGCAGGCCGAAGCTGCCGGTATTGAGCGCGAGGCCTTTACGAGCGACTGGCACGACGTCGTCACCGACCCCGCCGTCGATATCGTCGTCGAGCTCATCGGCGGCGAGCACCCCGCGACCGAAATCTTCACCACCGCCTTCGAAAACGGCAAGCACGTCGTCTCTGCCAACAAGGCCCTGCTGGGCCGTCATGTCGAGACGCTCGCCGAGAAGGCGCGCGCGTGCGGCGTGCAGATTAAGTGCGAGGCCAGCTGCGGCGGTGGCATCCCCATTGTCAGCACGCTCGAGCACGACCTGGTGGGCAACAAGATCCTGACCATCGCCGGCATTCTCAACGGCACCACCAACTACATCCTGTCGCGCATGGACGCCGAGGGCGCCGATTACGCTGACGTGCTCGCCGACGCCCAGGCAAAGGGCTATGCCGAGGCCGACCCGTCCGCCGACGTCGACGGCTTCGACGCCGCCAGCAAGACGGCAATTCTCGCCTCCATCGGTTTTGGCACCCGCGTTACCACCGACGATGTGTACCAGCAGGGTATCCGTACCATCGGCGCCGAGGACATTGCCCAGGCCCGCGAGCTCGGCTACACCATCAAGCTGCTGGGCATCGCACGCAACACCGACGCCGGCGTCGACGTCCGCGTGCATCCCACGCTCATCCCGGCAGACCATATGCTCGCCAAGGTCAACGGCGCCATGAACGCCGTCTACGTGGTGGGTGACGCCGTGGGCGAGACCATGTTCTACGGTGCCGGCGCAGGCTCCTTCCCCACCGCAAGCGCCGTCGTGGGCGATATCCTGTCGCTCTCCGAGCAGATCAGCCGCGGCGTGGCTCCGCTGCCCGAGATTGAGCCCTATGGTCACAATCTCGCCTTTAAGCCTATGGACGAGCTCCAGACCAAGTACTATGTGCGCCTGAAGGTCGCCGACCGCGTGGGCGCCCTGTCCGAGACGGTCGACATCTTTGCCAAGCACAACATCTCGATCTCGCTCATCAACCAGGTCGAGGACGGCAAGTCGGGCGTCAGCGATGCCTGCTCGGTCATCTTCCTGACGCACCGCGCGCTCGAGAAGGACGTCCAGGCTGCCGCCGCCGAGCTTGCCAGCGTCGACTGCGTGGCCGAGGTCGCCAACGTCCTGCGCATCGAGGACGTTGAGGCTTGGACCGAAGGCGTCATGGCCAACTAGTCCACTACTTCGAACCTCAACGAAGCTCAACGCAAAAGGCGCGCCGTCTGCATCAACTGCAGGCAGCGCGCCTTCTATTATTTGGACGGAACCCGTATCCCGACATTCCTTGCTACTTGCCGTCGTCGTCCTCGGCTTCTTCTCTTGCATAGAGCTCCAGCATGCGGCGGCGGTATTCGCGCACGGCGAGCTTGGCGCGCTCCAGGCGGCGACGCTCGCGCGGAGTCAACTCGGACGGGTCGACCTCGTCTCCATAGGTCTTATCGGCAAGAAGATGTGCCGCGTCCACAATACGGGCATCGATATGGCCGCTCGCCGCCTCGGCGGAAAGACGCTCGGCAATCGTATCGAGCGTAGGCAGGCCCTCGAATACGCGACCATGGCCATGCGAAGTCAGCAGCTCATGCTCGCGCGCGAGCAAGCTCGCTAGGTCGTGGTGGGCGCGCAGGATGTCGAGCGCATCGGATGGATGCTCGGCAACCTCTGCCACGGCGGCAACCGGCGCAGCATCCACCACGCGATAGAAGAGCTGCGCGAGCAGCGGCATCAAGAACACCGTGATGGCGCCGGCGGCAACCATAACCGACGCGATGTCTTGCGACAGCGCGCCCGCGTTGACGGCAACGCTCGTAACGGCAACGATGATCGGCAGCGCCGTGGTGCAGTACAGGGCCACGGTAATGCGACCATACGCCGACACATCGCGCGTCGCAGGACAAATGCTCATAGAAATAAGAATGGGCACGGCACGAATAATCAGCAACGCCACGATAAAGCCCACGAGCAGACCCGGGCGCGACGCCACGGCCGTCAGGTCGATCTTTGCGCCCGATACGGTAAAGAACACCGGAATCAAAAAGCCGTAGGCCAGGCCGTCGAGCTTGGTCTCGAGCGTATGGTTGCCCTCGGGGATGATGTAGCGCAAGACAAAGCCGGCGGCAAAAGAACCCAACACGATGTCGAGATCAAAGACGGCCGAGAACGCCACGAGCGTGACCAGGATGAGCACCGTCAGGCGCACGAAGGTCTGCGACGTGGTATCGGCGCGTTCCTCGACAAACGCAAAGAAGCGGCTGCCGACGCGCTTGGAGCGACTTGGGACCACGGCCAGCGACACGCAAACCACCGCAAACAAGCCAAGGATTACGAGCGTTTGGATGCCAGTGCGGGCAGACAGCAGCACCGACATGGCGAGCACAGGGCCGAGCTCGCCCCAGGTGCCATACGCGAGAATCGAGTCGCCCACACGCGTGCCAGTGAGCGAGCGCTCACGCATGATGGGCACGAGCGTGCCGAGCGCCGTCGAAGTGAGGGCAAGCGTCACGGCGATACCGTCGAAATGACTAACCGAGAACCACGGGGTAAAGCGCACGGCAAGCCAGGCGATACCAAACGTGACGACCCACGTCGCCAAGCCGTAGCGCCCCTCGACGCCCGTGATGCTCTTGGGGTCGATCTCAAAGCCGGCAAGCAGGAACAAAAAGGCCAGGCCCAGCTCGGACACAAGCGAGACCTCAGCATCTACATGGATGACGCCGAGCATATGGGGTCCCAGCACCGCGCCGAGCACGAGCAAAAAGACCGTCTCGGGAACGGGTTTTCCAGGAATTGCCGAGGCGATGAAGGGGCTTGCAAAGGCCACGGATGCGATGATGGCGAGCGAAACGAATGCCATGTGATGCCTTTCTCTTGTTTGAGCCCCACTGTAGCACCCTCGCCGTCCTCAACGCGCCGCGAGCTGTCGTATCATAGTGAGGTTTACAAACATGTGGCTCAAGGCGACCGCAGGGCAGACCCCGCAAACCGACCGCTGCCGCATACCGTACCGTACGCCCAACCGATCAGGAAGGCAGGAACCAATGGTCTCTCGTATCTACGTGGAGAAGAAACCCGGGTTCGACGTCGAGGCTCAGCAGCTCAAGGGCGAGCTGACCGAAATTCTCGGCATCAAGGGCATCGAGGCCCTGAGGATCATCAACCGCTACGACGTCGAGGGCATCGACGAGGAGCTTTTCCGCTCCTGCGTGCCGACCGTCTTTAGCGAGCCCCAGGTCGATGTGACCTACGACGAGCTCCCCGCAAGCGATGGCGCCGTCTTTGCCGTCGAATTCCTGCCTGGCCAGTTTGACCAGCGCGCCGACTCCGCCAGCGAGTGCGCGCAGCTCATCAGCCAGGGCGAGCGCCCCGCCGTGCGCTCCGCCAAGGTCTATATGATCTCGGGCACTCTGGACGAGGCCGCCATCGATGCCATCAAGCACTACGTGGTGAACCCCGTCGAGGCGCGCATCGCCTCGCTCGACCTGCCCGAGACGCTGTACATGGAGACCCCCGAGCCCCAGCCCGTCGAGGTGCTCGACGGTTTCCGCGAGCTCGACGAGACCGGCCTTGCCGCCTTTATTTCCGAGCGCGGCCTTGCCATGGACGAGGCGGACATCGCCTTCTGCCAGCAGTACTTCCGCGATGAGGACCGCGACCCCACCATCACCGAGATCCGTGTGATCGACACCTATTGGTCCGACCACTGCCGCCACACCACCTTCGGCACCGTCCTGGATGACGTGACGATCGACGACGCCGTGGTGCAGCAGGCCTTCGGCCGCTACATGGAGATGCGCCACGAACTCGGCCGCGACGCCAAGCCCGTCTGCCTCATGGACATGGGCACCATCGGCGCCAAGTATCTTAAGAAGACCGGCGTTATGACCGATATCGATGAGTCCGAGGAGATCAACGCCTGCACCGTCAAGGTGAAGGTCGATGTCGACGGCGAGGACCAGGACTGGCTGTTCCTGT
>CABRWN010000011.1 GCA_902474645.1 uncultured Collinsella sp. | reverse complement strand
CGCGAGGCCGGCCCCCTTTGCTGTTTTGCCTGATAAAACCTGCCAAAATAAACCTGTCCCTATTTGGTAGGTCGAAGTGGATAAACCCTGCTCCCAACCGCCGAAGACACACGTAAGTGACATGTCCATGAGGGTATAATTTGCACCGTATGTCTGCACAACGCCTGTGCGCGTACGGTTTTATTCGGGCTACCGTCCATTTCCGTGGAGGCACGGTTCGGTCGCCCTAACAAGAGAGGGGTTCTATGTATAAGATCCTGGAGAAGACGCAGTTCTCGGAGAAGGTGTTCAAGTTCCGCATCGAGGCGCCCGCAATCGCCAAGCATGCGCATGCTGGACAGTTCCTCATGGTTCGCGCCAACGAGACGGGCGAGCGCGTCCCGTTCACCCTGGCCGGCTGGAACGGTGACGAGGGCTGGGTCGAGTTCATCTTCATGGTGATCGGCAAGACCACCGAGATGCTTTCCACCTACGAGGCCGGCGAGTCGCTGCGCGACGTCGTGGGCCCGCTGGGCGTTCCCACCGAGATGGCCGAGGGCCCCTGCGCCGTCATTGGCGGCGGCGTCGGCCTAGCAATTGCCTTCCCGGTCGCCAAGCACCTGGTCGAGACCGGTCACGAGGTGCACGCCATCATGGGCGCCCGCACCAAGGACCTCCTGCTCATGGAGGACCAGTTCCGCGAGCTCCTCGACGAGGACCACATCCACATCACCACCGACGACGGCTCCTATGGCGAGCAGGGCGTTGTCACCGCTCCGCTGGAGCGCCTGCTGCAGGACAAGGCCGTGAGCCAGGTCTTCTGCGTCGGCCCCGTTCCGATGATGAAGTTCTCGACCCTCACCGCCCAGAAGTACGACACCCCCATCACCGCGTCGCTCAACCCCATCATGGTTGACGGCACCGGTATGTGCGGCTGCTGCCGCGTCGAGGTGGGCGGCGTGACCAAGTTCGCTTGCGTCGACGGCCCCGACTTCGATGCCACCCTGGTCGACTGGGATGACCTTCGTGCCCGCCAGGCCGCTTACCGTTCCGAAGAGGGCGAGTCCCTCAAGGCCTATGAGGAAAAGAGCTGCGCATGCCACTAGTTAACGGTCGTTTCGTTGCCGATATGAAGTCGCCCCGCACCCCCGATAACGAGGAGCCGGCTGCCGAGCGCGCCTGCGACTTCCGCCCCGTCGACAAGGGCTTCACCGAGGAGATGGCGCTGGCCGAGGCCGAGCGCTGCCTCAACTGCAAGAAGCCGTTCTGCGTTGAGGGCTGCCCCGTCAACATCAACATCCCCCGCTTTATCGAGCAGATCCGCGAGAAGGATTTCGGCGGCGCCCTCGATACCATCCGCGAGGACTCCATGCTTCCCGCCATCTGCGGCCGCGTCTGCCCGCAGGAGAACCAGTGCGAGGGCAAGTGCATCCGTGGTAAGAAGTCCGAGCCCGTGGCCATCGGTCAGCTCGAGCGCTTCCTGGGTGACCGCCCCGAGCTCGCCTCCACGCCCAAGATGGCCCCCAAGAACGGCAAGAAGGTCGCCGTCGTCGGCTCCGGCCCGTCCGGCATCACCTGCGCCGGCGAGCTCGCCCGCAACGGCTTTGACGTCACCGTCTTCGAGGCTTTCTTCACCGGCGGCGGCGTGCTGGTCTACGGCATCCCCGAGTTCCGTCTGCCCAAGGCAGTCGTCAAGCGCGAAATTGACGGCCTGGAGGACATGGGCGTTAAGTTTGAGTACAACTCCGTCGTGGGCAACATGGCCACGGCCGAGGAGCTGTTCGAGCAGGGCTTCGACGCCATCTACGTGGCGACCGGCGCCGGCCTGCCCAAGTTCCTCAACGTCCCCGGCGAGAACCTGCCCAACGTCTTCTTCGCTAACGAGTACCTCACCCGCGTGAACCTGATGAAGGCCAACAAGTTCCCCGAGTACGACACCCCCACCAAGCACGGCAAGAACGTCGTCGTCTTTGGTGGCGGCAACGTGGCTATGGACGCCGTCCGTACCGCCAAGCGCCTGGGCGCCGAGCACGCCATCATCGCCTACCGTCGTACCGAGGACGAGATGCCCTGCCGTCGCGCCGAGCTGCACCATGCTAAGGCTGAGGGCGTCGAGGTTCTGCCGCTCGTTTCCCCGCTCGAGTTTGTCGCTGGCGAGGACGGCTCCGTGTGCGCCGTCAAGGTCCAGAAGATGGAGCTCGGCGAGCCCGACGAGTCCGGCCGCCGTCGTCCGGTTGCCATCGAGGGTGCCATCGAGGAGATCCCCTGCGACGTCGCGATCTCGGCTATCGGCACCAACGCCAACCCCTTCGCTGCCAAAATCGGCGGCAAGATGGAGCTCAACAAGTGGGGCTACATCGTCGCCGACGAGGAGACCGGCCAGACCACCGATCCCCGCATCTGGGCCGGCGGCGACATCGTCACCGGTGCCGCTACGGTCATTCTGGCGATGGGCGCCGGCAAGAAGGCCGCCGCTTCCATCACCAAGAGCCTGCTGGGCGAGTAATCACCTACAGCGCTAGCCATGAAACGGCAAAGTCCCCGTCGAGCACGCGCCCGGCGGGGACTTTTTCTATGCCGGCCGTCCAAACCACCACAAAGAGGACAGGCACCTTTGTGGTGGTTTGGGACTTGCCTGGTCGTTTCGTCTCAATCTGTAACACCTTGAGTCCAAATATCTGGCTTGGTGTTACAGATTTAGATTTTGACGAAGCCGAGGATGGGCGCTGTCGCCAAAAACCTAGCGCTTGCGACGCTTGGTCGCGGCGATGCCGGCCGCGGCAACGGTTGCGCCGGCGATACCCAGGGCGGCGACCGTCATCGCGGCGGAGTCACCCGTGCTGGCAAGCTCCGTGCCGCCGGATTTATTGCCGTTTTCGCCCTTACCCTTGGACTTGTCCGTCGTCACTGTGGTCGTCGAAGTCGAACCACCTGCAGGAGCCCCGGTACCGCCAGAGCCATCCGCACCGCCACCCTGCTCGCCGCCGCCAGGCGTCGGCTTGGGTTCCGGCTTGGGATCGGGCGTCGGCTCAGGCACCGTCTCATCGGTCACCGTAATCGTAATGTTCAAACGCTCGGAATACTCGCTGTACGACATGCCAGGGCGTTGTGCCGCAATGCGCACATACATGTTGCTATCGAGCGTAATGGGCTCGGTGTACTTTACGCGGCCTTCGTCACGGCAGGGGCAGGTGTCGTTGGTGGTGTACCAAATCGTCGTGCCATCCTCGGCCGAAAGCTCCAGCTTCGTGCCCTTGGGCACCGTAATGTAATTCTCCTTGGGCGACCACGAGCCAAACGTCGTCGCACCAATCGTCGCCGCCGGTCGCGCCGGTCGCACGGCCTCGGCAGACACGCGCACGTCAACCTGCTTGGACAGCGCCGTGCCATCCACCGCCGCCGTCAACGTCGTCAAACCGGGCAGAGCACCATGCAGCACAAACGTCGCCGCGCCGTCCTCGCCCGTCACGGCCTGGGTGGCATCGACAGAGCAGATAGCCGAGGACTCCAGCCCAACACTAACCTTGGCGCCCGCAAACGGCTTGCCCGCCTTATCGGTCACATATGCCACCAGCTTAAAGTCGCCGCCCTCAAGCATGGTCACAGCTTGTTCCACGTTGAGCTTGAGCTTGTCGGCACGAACGCCCACGGCAAGCTCCCCGCTTGCCCAGCGCGACATGGCCGTGCCTGCATAGTTCCGAGCGCCATCAAGCTCAAACGCCACCGTCGAGCCCGCCTCACGCGCATCGGCATAGCGAATACGCAGCACGCGCGACAACGGCTTGCCACTGGGATCGTCCTGCTTGTCGAGCCACGTATACGTCACGTCGCCCAAGCCCTGCGCGCACAATGCGGCCAGAGCATCGTCGCTCGCGTCCATATACTGCGCAAACTCAACCTCGATGCAATCGGTATAGGCATGGGCCGAAGCCACCTCGGGCGCCGCCGTCGACACCAAGCCAATGTTCACCTCAGTCTGAATCGGCGGCACGCGCAGCCAAGCCGAACGCGCCTCCTCATACCCGTCCTTGGTCACGCGCACCTGATACCAGCCGGTCGGCGTATTCCAGTTGTACGCACCGTCCGCACCCGTTGCAAGCGGATTGTCCTGCTCATACTCCTCGGCATCCCAACGCGTGGCATTGGTGCCGGTGGCATCGTCGGCGCTCCACAGCTCAACCGTTGCACCCTCGACCGTATTGGACAGCAGGCCCTCATACACCACGCCTGCAGGGTCGGGTGCAGCCTTGGCAGCCACATGGCGGTAACGTGCCTCAAAGATCGACTGCATCTTCTCGTCCGAAATCAAGCCGTCCTTGTTGGCGTTATAGACCTCGGTATCGGTCAGCTCGCCCCAGTTGACCGTAATACGATTCTGACACGCGCGCTCCACCTGCTCACAGGCGACATCGTAGGCGCACTCAGCATTGGTCAGCTTAATCGCGCGCTCCGAACCCACGCTGGTCGAAGCCGCATCATAGGCAGCGCCCACCACGGTACCCGCCGAACCGGCCGTCAGCACGCCGGCGATTGTCATAATGGAGCCCACTGCCACATCGGTGCTGTCGTGGCAGAGCTGGCGATACAGCAGATCCTCAAACGCACGCGCCTTCTCCATGGCGTCACGCAGCGCGTAAATGCACTTCCAGTCGTCCTCGGTCTTCTCGGGCTTGGCAAGCAAGCGCGTATGCTGAAGTTCATAGCCTTCGCGCTCGCCCTTCACCTTCTGCATACGGACGTTCACGTTCTCCCAGTTCTTGCTGGCATCGTTCACGCCGTAAATGCCGGTAAAGATGCCGATGCCCTGGGTCGCCGCGGGAAACGCCTGGCCGGCCGCCTTCCACGCATCGGTCTTAAAGACCTGGCCGAACATCTCGCACTCGATCTTGTAGCTCTTGAGCGAACGAATCGTGCGAATGAGTTTCATATGCGCGCTCACATCGCCGTTGAGCTTCCAAGCCATGAGCCACCCGCGGACCTTGGAGTTGTTAAGGCTATGGACCACGTTCCAGTTATCGTACAGTTCGTCCAAAATGTCGCACTGCATGGCGATCGAGTTAAACAGCAGCGCCTGGTTCTTGTTGTTATTGGAGTTCTCGATAAATTCGGACTCGATATAGGCCGTCTGCTCACCATCGGGCGCGGCGACCTTAAAGCCCTTGACGGTATCGTCGTCTGCCGCCTTGTAGCTTAAGGAACTGCCGAGCGCCTGGCCCAGGTCGCTAAACCCGCTCGTCGACTGGCCTTTATACTCGCTGGCCTTAATACCCGCGCATTTGTTGAGCGCTGCGGCGGTTGCATCATTCCAGCTGCCGTATTGGTCGAGCTGGCCGATACCCATCGACTGGCCCACCAGATCCTCGGCCTGCTGGGCAATAAACTCCGCTCGCGATGCATGGTCAACAAGCTCCTTGAGCGCCGCCGCGTCCGCCGCGCTTGCACCCTGGGCCGACGCGAGTTCCTGGTACCAATCCTCGCCGGTGCCGTACGCGTCCTCAAAGATCATCTTGTCCACATTGACGCCATAGCTGTCGCCCTGCTTGGTCAGCAGCGCCGACGAGCCGCCAACCGCAGCCTTAAGCTCGGCGGCAAACTGCGCGGCCTCGTCGTTGCCAGCATCATCACCCTCGCCGTCGCTGGCAGCAGGGGCGCGACGAGCCTTACGGACAGCTCCACCTTGGGCTTCGCCCTCCTTGCTGGCTTCGTCCTCTTTACCGTCCTTCTCTTCCTCAGCAAACGCATCGGCGACCATCTGGTCAATCGCATCGTTAAAGGCCTGGTCCACGTCGTTAAAAGAGTTATCCATCATATACTCGTGCCACTGCTGCACGGCATTCGAGAACTCCTGTTGGCACTCCTCGGCCGCGGCGGAATGCTTTTTGGCCGAAGCGTTGGCATCAAAACTCAGCATGGTCATAAGCTGAGCATTGGAGATGCGGTAGGTCTGCGGCATAAAGATCTGCTCAAAGTTACCGCAGTTCACATAGGTCGAGTCATTCGCCTTGTTAAACTCGTCGAGCAGCTTAAGGTAACCCTCGTCCACATACTCCGCCACATAGCGAACACGGGTGCCCTCGCGCGACTTTTGAGTCAGAGGAATCGTCACCGTCTTGCCATCCACGCAGTCCACGTACAGGTCGAGCGTGTCGGCGGCCTCTTCGTTTCCCACCTCGAGCGTGATGTCAAAGGTCCAGTAGGCGTTCTTCTTTTGTGGCAGATGATGGAAGGTCCACAGGCTCTTGCCGGTGTCCTTGCCGTCCTTGACCAGGTTTTGCGTACCGCCACGATACGTCACATCAAAGTTCCAGACCGAAGCGCCCGGAACATAGCGCACATAATTGCGAGCCGTCACCTCTGCGGTAGCCGCGGCGACGTCGGTCGACCCCACGCGTGCCTCGAGCATCACGCGCTCGGCGGCAAGCGTATCCTGCGGCAGGTCGTATTCAATCTTGGCACGGCCGAGTTTATTGGTCTTGCCGGTGTACTTTGCAGCCGACGAGCCCGTCCCCACGGCGAGCTGCACGCTCTTGCCCGGCGCTGCGTATACGTAGGCCACATTGCCCAGCAGGCTGTGAACGTCGGTGTTGTCGACCTCGATGCGCGATCCGCTAACCTCGAGTGTGGTGCTTCCCAGCGGCAATGTCACCTCGCCCAGCGTAATGAGCGGCGAGATGGCATAGGTGCCCGCGGCCTTAGGCTTAAAGCGCACAAACACATCGGCGCCCATGCCCTCTTTCATGTCGAGAACGAGGTTATCGCCCTCCCACGTCGCGTCAGTCCACCATGTACGGGAGCTATCACCGGGGTCGCGAGAGCCTGCGGACACATCCTCGACGGCATCCTTGGCCAGCGGAATCTCAATCTTGGCAGCCTGGCTGTCCTTGAGCTCGTAATGAATGCGCAGCTCGGTCTCCACGCCAACGACCGCGGACGAATCAGCGATAACCGAGCCCGCCGTCAGCCCACGCTCGGCACGATACGTCTCCACGTCAAACGTGGGGACGTCGAGCGTCACGTCGAGCTGTTTGCCGTCTTCAATCTTCACCTGCTTTTGCGCGATATGCTTACCCACGGTCAGCCCTAGGCGGCTAAACGTGGAATAGCTCGTCGCTTGGATGTCGTAGCTCGTCTTGTTAAAGGCGACGATGGTGTACGAACCGGCCTTAAGGCGCGGCGTCTCGGCCTTCATGATAGGCGTGGTGCCATCGTCTTCATAACCCATCAAATAGGTGACGCCGTCGGCGACTAGCTTGCCGTCGGACGTACGGAACACCAGCACGCGGTTGGCTCCCTGGTAGTCGCCCTTGGTCGTGACCGTCGCCGTGCCCCAAGGCTTCAAGTCGATATCGACCTTGCCTGCCGAAGGCTTCACCGTCGCCGTCGCCCCACCCAGCCTGAGGCTGTCTTTGGGCTCGAGCGTTATCTCCAGATCCTGGTCCGCGTCGGCAATGGCCTGCGACACCACGAGTGCTGTGCCCTGGATACGGAAGTCGTTTTCCTTGTCGCCCTTGGCAGGCTTAAGCGTCTTGCCGCCGCTCTTCACCGTCAGATCGATGTTATCGAGACTATCGAGCTCAATGCGTTCGGTCTTATCCTGGCCCACAATCGGTTCAAGATAGCCCACGTTGAGCTCAATCGCGCGCGAGGCCGGAATCTTGGTAAAGTCCTCCGCCTTAATCTCTCCGATATTCCATGTGCCCGTCATCTGGTCGCCCGGGCGAGCGAGCACCATGTCATAGTAACCGCTGAGCGAAATGCGCAGGGTGGCTGCTGTCTTGGAGAGAGCGTCCGCTGTAAAGCTGCCGTCATCGCCAACCGCCAGCGGCGTGGACTGCCCCGCCTGCACGAGTGTAGCCGTCGCACTCTGGGGAAGTTTGCCCGTCACCTGGGCCGCCTCGCCCATCCACTCAAACGTGTAGGCAGGCTTCGAGGAATCGACGGAGTCCTTGCGATCGGCCACGGCATCGGCAAGCTTTTTGACCATCGAGGGGTTGCCAGCCGAATCGGTCGCATAGGCATAGATGGTCTGACCTTCACTAAAGGGAATCGCATACGTTACGCCATCGATTGTCACGCGCTCATTATAGTCGCCCGAATAGCCCGCCTCACCAAACTGAAGATCGGGGTTCATCACGCGCAGGGCAACGGCATTATGGTTCGTCTCGTTTCCGTATCTCGTGTTCTCAAAAGCTCCCCACTCTATCATTTCCACGCTTTTGGGTAGCACAATCTCTTTGCCGGCAATCGCAGGATCAAGAGAGGCGAACGCGTGCGCTCCGATATATTTAACGCCGTCGCCGATCGTCACCGACGACACATGCGAGCACCCGTCAAAGGCATTGCGCTCAATCCGCTCCACCGTGCCCGGCACATTGATCTGCGTAAAGGTGAGCACTGTTGTGTCCGAGACATAGAACTGTGGCACGCCGCAATAGGCGAATGCAAGATAGTCGATAGTTTTGACCGAAGGCGGCAGCGTTGCCACCACCTTGTCGTCAAGTTGTTCACATTCCTTAAAGGCCTGCTCGGGAATCGTGGTAAAGGCCGCGTTGTTGGGCCAGGTTACCGTTTGGAGCGTCTTGCTTTTGTAGAATGCATAGCTCTTGAGCTCCTCGACCGAATCGGGCAGTGCGATCTCTTTGATGCTGCTGCCGCCCAAGCCTCCAACCGAGCGGACATGCGAATTAGGGGCGAAGGTGATCGATGTGAGCGCAGCGCTTCCCATACCCGTAAGGCTTACGACATTTTTGTCGTCGATGGTCGAGGGCACCTCCAACGTGGCAATGCCCGCGTCGCCATACTCGATAGAAATTTCGTTGGTGAGGCTATCGATCGAGAAGTAGTACTGCGCGGGAGTCTGCTCGCCGGCCACGTAGCCATCATCGTCTTCACCTTTTACGCCCGTGGCGCCCTTCGAGGTTGCCCAGAGTTCAAGCTCCTCGTTCCAGGTCGCCTCGGTGCCGGAAGCCTCCTCTTGCTTTTGCTGTTCGGCGAGCTCCTTGCCCTCGACAAGATCGGTGGCAAGCGTACCCGCAGGTGTGCTCTCGGCCTGCCCGGCGCCCGTCAGGCCCGCCGCCGATGCAATCTCGAAGGCCGGGGGCGTAGGGGCGTCATCGACGGCGGGCACTGTGGGATCGGCAGCGCCGGCATCGGGCGCGGGGTCGGCGGCGTTGGCGGCATCGGCATCGGGCGCAGCGTTGGCGGGGTCGGCGGCGTCTACTTGCTCGACATCCGTCTGCACAAAGGTGCTATCGGTGGTGAACACCTCAGCAAACGTGCCCACAGGCAACGAGCCCGTCACCATGGTGAGGGTCACCGCGGCAATGGTCAGGCGGCGGCAAAGCGCTCGAACAGTAGTCCACCTCATGGTCGTTCCTTTCCTGCAAACCAAAAGTCATCCAGCGTAATCGTTGTCCAAAAACAAAGCGAACGGTAGGTTCATATATACGAACCTACCGTTCTACCTGTGCAAACCACCACAAAGGGGACAGGCACCTTTGTGGTGGTTGGGGTTATTCATCCGTCGTGGCGGAGCGCAACCTAACGCTTGCGACGCTTGGTCGCAGCAACACCGGCGGCGGCTACGGTTGCGCCGGCGATGCCTAGGGCGGCGACCGTCATCGCGGTGGTATCCCCCGTGGTAGCCAGGACGGCATCGCCCTTCTTGGCCTGCGTGGTTTTCTCAACCGTCTTGGTCGTGGCGGTTGTCGTGGCCGGCTTGGCCGCGGGCTTCACCTCGGGCTTGGTCTCAGGCTTAACCTCAGGCTGCGGCGTCGGCTTGGGATCCGGCGTAGGCTGCGGATCGGGGGTCGGCGTGGCTTCGGGCGTAAACGTCAAATCGGTGTTGAGCCACAGGGTGTAGATCCAGCCGCTCTCGGGATCAACTACACTCGCTTCGCCCATCTGGTAGCCGCACTCCTGGCCGTTGATCACCAGCTTGGTGTCGGGCGTGAAGTAGAAGCCGCGCGCGGACTTGAGGTAGATGCCGTAGCGATAGGTCACGCAAGGCTTAAAAGCATCGATGTGGTTTGTAATGTTCTGATCCCAGAACTTCTGGGAGTTCACTTCGCTGCCGTCGCTACCCGTCCAGTACTCACACTGAGGAAGGGAATTGGAGCCCGTCGGAACATTCGCCGTAAAGACCGGCTTATCGCCCGCCTTAAAGGTGGTCGTGGCGCCGTTGATCTCGATAACGTCGATGGCACGCCATTCGTCAATCGGCTGCTCGCACAGCATATTGTCAGCGTTTGGCGCGAAGACGCCGTTGACGGTCTTGATGTGGTGCGCCCAATGACCGTTGACGTTCATTTCGCAGTCATCGGCCACGGTATTGTCGCCCTTGAGTCTCAGCTCAACGGAATACATGTAGAACTTGCCCTCTTCAAAGTGCTCGACCTTCCTCGCTCCCGTCGGATACTTGGAAGGGTCAGAATACCAGAAGGCAACGGGCTTGAGCTCCGCAGGGTCGCTGCCATCCATCTCTTCCCAGCACTCATAGGCGATCTCATACTTATCGGCATCGGCGGCAGGAATCGTCGCGGTCGCACGCGGCGCCTCGCCGGGCGCGTAGTCGGTCTTCACGTCGTTGACGTCCAGGTTATGGAGGGCTTCGTTTTCCGACGAAGTAGGCATCGTAATTGTTTTAATAGCAGGGACATACAGGAATTCTCCGCTTAGACTCGACTTTACGGTTTCCCCGTTTACGGTAACAACGGTTTCATCGCTGAAGGAATATCCGTCTTTTGGCTTCAGCATAAGAGAATACACGTACTCTTTCCCGCTTTTAAACTTTGTAATAGTCGGCAGGGAACCATGTGAGCCGTTATCGGAATACCAGGCAGCAACGGGTTCGTTGTTTTCAAATTCCTGCCAGCATTCATAAGCGATTTCGTATTTATCTGCATCGTAGTTAGGGACACCTGCCGTCGCCTGCGGACCAGTATCCAGCTGCCAATTGGAGTTCGTATTCTGAACATGGGCAAAGGAGATGGATTCCGATTCTGATTCCGCTGCCGGGATAACAAGGCACGCCCTCTCGTAGACATGGGTGCGGGTGTAGTAGTCATCCCGGATCTCGTTAATAGTGGGTTTCCCGGTCGCCTCGGTGTCTCCTTTAAAGGCGTCGTCCGGATCACCGATGATGATATTCCCGGGCTCTGTACCCGTATACGTAAGCTTGGATCCATCATAGGTGGTCGTCATCTTGGACTTATTCTCCTTGTACTCCGTAAAGTACTTCTGCTCCTCCTTCTGTCTCTGAATCTTGCTGATATCCAGGGTAAGCGTTGTTTTATTGCTCGCACTGTCATACGCCGCATGGACGATCAAGTCCCCCAGGCCGATAAAAGTCAAAGCGCTACCATCGAGAGCAGACTGGTCTCCATCTACAAGGGCAATCCCCTTCACATACTCAATCGTTTCTTCTTTCTTGATGTCGGTGTAATTGTTCCGCACCGTAATATTGACCCTAACGCCGCTGCCGCCAACAACATCGGTCACACCGCAGGGCATGATGGCGTCATTCGCCGGCGTGGCGGCGTTGTCGTCGCCAGAAGCGTTTTGCCCAGCGAGCGCCGAACCGCTAGACTCATTGGCGGCATCGGCTGGGATTGTCTGCTGAGGCTCAGCGGTGGCTTTCGCCGCCGGAGCAGCATCGGTTGCAGGCGCGGTCGAAGCAGCTGGTGCGGTCGTTGCAGCCGTATCCTCCGCAACCGTCGGCGTCACCGGAGCCGCGGCAACCTCATCCGTCCCAGCGGCGAGATCGGCGCATTCCGTCGCCAGCGCCACGCTCGGCAGCAGCAGCTGGCCGACCATAAGCGCACACGCGCCAGCGCAAGCGATTTTGGCACCCACACAACGCCAAGTACCGTGAACCAGCGAGCAGGTACGCTCGCGTTGGGTTTGCTTGTCAAAGTGGTTTCCGTACATAACGGCCTCCTTGGTCGATGGGCCATACCACCACAAAGGTGCCTGTCCCCTTTGCGGTGGTCCTGTACCACCAAGATGTGCAAAATGACTCCGCACGCCTAGGTTCGTAGATGTGAACCTAGGCCTCTACCTGCGGTTTAAGTCAATATGATTTCGCCATCGCCACACTCGTCCCAGGAACGCTACAATCGAGGACACGATTATTCGTCCATCCAAAGGACCGTTCTTGAACCTGAGTAAGCCTAAAATCAACGCGCTTCTGGCACTTGCGCTCTTTACCTTTGTCTTTCTTGCCGCCGAGTTTCGATTCGACATTAATGTCGGGCTGCTCGCCGGTGCCGAGCGTGTTGTGATTGCGCAGGGCTTCATCCTCGGCGCCAGCGTGATCGGCTTTATCGGATATGCGCCGCTGCTCGGGCTCGCACAGCGCAAAAGCCGGCCTCAGGCAGTTGTCAGCGCCGCCGTCCCCATCGCCATCTTGGGGTTGACTCAGATTCAGTCCCCCACGAGCCCGCTTGCGCTCGAGATTCTGGGATGCCTCGCATTCCTCGGACTCGGCCTACTGGGCGGCGCGGCACACCATGCCTTCGCAACGACATTCCAAGACGATCCCAAGCTCGCCACCGGTGCGGGAGCAGCCTATGCCGCGGGCATCCTGATGCAGTTCGCCATCAACCTGCTCAATTGCGGCGGCATCGCAGAGCTCATCGTCCTTGGCACAGCGACGATCGCTATCTCCGCCCTCAGCGCCGTTCCCCAAAAGGCTGCTGAGAGCTCCAGCCCCGCCATCAATCCCTTTGTTGAGCCATCGCACGCCCTTGCCAAGCAGGCGTGTTGGAGCATCGCGCTCGTCATGATTCTGGCCTGTCTGTTCTCTACTCTCGATAACGTGGTCACGTTCTCCAACGCCCACGGCACCATCGCCGTGCAGACCTGGCCGCGCCTCTTTTTGGCAGCGAGCGGTCTTGCCGCCGGTCTTATCTTTGATCTTGCCGAGCGTCGCTACATGGGACTCGTCATGTTCGGCGTCACGGTACTCTCCACCATTTCGATCTTAGCCGTCGAAGCAGGAGCCGATCCCAACCTGGGCCTCATTGTCTTTTACCTGAGCTCGGGCTTTTTTGTCACGTTCTTTACCGCCACGTTTACTCAGCTGGCACCGCGCATGCACGTGCCCGCCTTCTGGGCCGGCATGGGCCGTGCAGCCAATAACGTGTGCGCGTTCACCACGTCGGGCGTCTCGCTTGCGCTTGTGACCTCTGGCAACGTCGCCCTCATCATGATTGGCGCGGTCGTGCTTCTCGTCGCCGCCTGCGCGGCATTCGTTGCCGCGGGCCTGTTCCGCCTACCCCAAACCGAGCAGGAGCGCGAACATCAACAGCTTGCCGAGGAGGCGCTGGCAGCACCGGGTATCGAGGAGCAGCGTCAGGTCTTCATCACCGATCACGCTCTCACCCCACGCGAAGTTGACGTGCTGGTGGCTGTGACCCAAGATGAGCGCCCGCTCAAACAGGTCGCCGAGGAGCTTGGTATCTCGATGCGCATGGTACAGCGCCACCTGAGCTCCATTTATCAAAAGACCGACACGCAGACGCGCGCCGGTCTCACCAAGGCCTTTCCCTCGGCCTAAAACAAAAACCACCACAAAGGTGCCTGTCCCCTTTGTGGTGGTTTTGGTCGGCTAGCCTTAGAGCTGGGCCACTTTGTAGCGGTAGGCCGCCGCGATGACGTCTTTGCAGCCCTCGCGGCCCAGCTTGGCGCGATTGACGACGATGTCTTTACCGCTCGTCATCTTCCACTTTCCGGCGCTATAGCGCTTATAGAACGCCTCGCGCGCCTTTTGCTGCTGCTTGACCAGCTTGGCGCCCTTCTTTTTATTAAGGCCACGCTTCTTGCGCACGATCTCGACGCGGTCCTCAAAGGGTGCGGTCACCAACACGGCAATGTGGTTGGGGTTGTTGCGCAGCAGATAATCGGACAGACGGCCTTCGATAATGCAGCTCTCGGTCTCACCCAGATCCAAAATCACCTGGCTCATCTTTTGGAACAACTTATCCGAGTACGAACGCGCATCGTAGCGGTCGGGCAGAAACGCCATGTTCTCCACGGCCAGACGCTCATCATAGGCGGCCATCTTGTCGAGCGACTCGCCCGCACGCAGTGACGCGCGCACCAGCAGCTCGTTATCGTACAGCGGAATCCCCAACTCATCGGCAAGTATGCGTCCGATCTCGTGGCCCTCGGCACCAAAGTCGCGCGCGATGGTAATGACCACAGGATTCTTCTTATTCTCCAGATCGCTCATCGCGATTCCTTTCTAACAAATGAGAAAAAGGCAGTCTCTGTTTCCCATTTTGTCACTTACGCCGGTCCTGGTTTCCCAAGTGCGGCAGATTGCCCCGAAAGAGGAGCGCCGCGTACTAAATGTACGCAAGCGACGATTGAGGGGCAAGGTGCCGTGCTTGGGGAAGCAGGACTATGCGGCCACCATTCGCCTCTGATATGCCCTCACCAGCAACGAGATACCAAAGTTGAGCACAAAGTACATCGCAAACACCAGGCCGTAGAGCATAAGCACCTGCGACAGGTCGATCGCATGGGCCATCACGACGTTTGCCGTGTACATGAGCTCGGCCACGTTAATGCCCGAAAGATACGAGCTGTCCTTGATGACGGTCGTGCACTGGCTGAACAGCGCCGGAATGATCGTCTTAAACGTCTGCGGCAGAATGATGTAGCGCATGGTGGCAAAAAAGCCAAAACCCTGGCTCTGCGCTGCCTCAAACTGGCCGCGCGGAATCGAGTTGAGGCCGCCGCGCACAATCTCGGCCATAACAGCGCTGGTAAACAGCGTAAAGGCTATGGTCGAGATCACAATGTCCAAACCCTGCACCGTAAAGTAGATAAACAGAATCCACAGCAGGTTCGGCGTACAACGGAACAGCTCGATATAGGCGCTCACCAAAATACGGAACGGGCGAGGCGCATAGCTTTTAACGAGCGCTAGCACCGTGCCAAAGATGAGCGAGAAAAAGATCGACAGCGCCGAGATCTCGATCGTCTTAACAAAGCCGCCCCAGATGTAGAGCAGGTTGGTCGCGTTGAAGATTTCCATGCGCTAGGCCTCCTCTACGTTGTCGAGCCCCAGCTCGGCCAGGCTCACGCCGCGCGGACGCTCCTTGGAGCGGCGCTCGAGCCACTGCACCAGCATGGCGAGCGGAAAGCAGATGATGAAATACATAAGGCAGCAGACGATGTATCCCTGCAGGTAACCGTACAGACTCACAAAGTTGTCGGAACGGTACATAAGGTCGCCGCCAGCCACAAGCGCCAGCACCGACGTGTTCTTGACCAGGTTGAGCGCCTGGTTACACAGCGGCGGCAGAATGATCTTGAACGTCTGGGGCAGTACGATGTACCAGTATGCCTGCGCACGGGTGAAGCCCTGGCTCTGGGCCGCCTCCATCTGACCGCGTGGAACGGCCTCGATACCGGTGCGGATGACCTCCGAAATGTAGGCCGCGTGATACAGGCCCACACCCAAGAAGCCCAGCACGAACGGCGCGATGCGCACCGGCTGGTCGGCACCGGTTATGGCCTGCAAAAACTGCGGACCGGCCATGTACATAAAGAGCACCTGTACGGGCAACGGGGTGTTCTGGTAAAACTCCACGTATACGCGGCTGATGGCGCGCAGCACGCGCGAACGAGTGGTAGAGAACACGCCCAACAGCGTGCCCAGCACGAGCGACAGCAGCAGACCGGCAATAACCACCTGCAGCGTCACGCCAAAGCCCTCCCAGAAGGGCCCCATGTTTTGAAATGTCGTCGACCAGCGGTCGGCGTCAAACAATCCTTCGAGCATTTGATTCCTTCCTTGGACGATGCGCCTACACAAGACCCCAGGTCTTGACCTCTTGATCGAGCCAGCCGTCGGCCAGGCGATCGCAGACCACCCGATCGACCACGGCCGAAAGGTCGCAGTCCTTCTTGGTCGCCACGCCGTAGCCCTGCTCGCCAAACTTGACCTCGGGCTGCAGCAGCTCGACGGTCTCATTCATATAGCCGGCCAGCGTGGAGCGGTCCATGGCAAAGACGTCGATATTGCCGGCGTCGAGCGAACTCTTGATGATGGGATAGCCGCTAAAGGCCCTAAATTCGGGCTCGCAGCTAAAGCCGTTATCCTTGATCATCTGCTCGATCAGGCCCTGTGTGGTGGCACCCTGGCTCACGCCGATGACCTTGCCGTCCAGGTCCTCAATCGAGGTAAAGCCCGAACGCTTCTTGACCATGAGTCCCACGTAGTCGGTGCGATACGGCGTCGAGAAATCCCAGCTCTTCTTGCGCTCGTCGGTGATGGTGTAGGTCGCCGCGACCACGTCGAGTTGGCCGTTATCGATCAGCGGGCCGCGCGTCTTGGGCGTTACATCGGTAAACTCGACCAGCTCCTGGGCGCGGGCCTCCTTGTAGCTCACGCCAAAGACGGCGGCGGCAATCTGGTAGCACAAATCGACTTCCATGCCCTCAAAGCGACCCTTGGCGGTGTCGTAATAGCCGTAGCCGGGAACGTCCTTCTTAACGCCGGCATTCAGATGACCGCGCGACTTGATGGCCGCAAGCTTGGAGCCCTTGTCGGAGGCCTCGCCGCTGGTGGAGTTGCCGCAACCGGTGAGCGCGGTCCCCGTCAGCGCGAGCATGCCAGCGCCCGCCAGCTGCAAAAAGTGACGGCGCGACACGGCCGCCCTCGTCGTATCCGTCATGTACATCACCGCGCCTAATGCAGAATCTTGGACAGGAACTCGCGACAGCGCGGGTTCTCGGGGTTATCGAAGAAGTGCTCGGGCGTGCCCTCCTCCAGGATGCGGCCGTCCTCCATAAAGATGACGCGGTCGGCCACCTGGCGCGCAAAGCCCATCTCATGGGTCACGCAGATCATGGTGATATCCTCCTGCGCGAGCTCAATCATAACGTCCAGGACTTCCTGGACCATCTCGGGGTCGAGCGCCGAGGTCGGCTCGTCAAACAGGATGATGGGCTGCTTGGTGCACAGGGCACGGGCGATGGCGATGCGCTGCTGCTGACCGCCCGAGAGGTTCTGCGGATACTCGCCGGCCTTATGCGCCATACCGACGCGCTTGAGCGCGGCGATGGCGATCTCGGTCGCCTCCTCCTTGCTCTTCTTTTGTAGCTTGATGGGCGCGAGCGTCAGGTTGCCCAGCACCGTCATGTTGGGATACAGGTTGAACTGCTGAAACACCATGGAACTATACTTGCGAGCCATCTCCAGGTGGTTCTTTTTGGTGAGCGGCGTACCGTCGATGACGACCTCGCCCGACGTGGGCTCTTCCAGATAATCGACGCAACGGATGAGCGTCGACTTGCCCGAGCCGGAAGGCCCGATCATTACGAGCTTCTCGCCGCGCTTGACGGTGAGATTGATATCTTTGAGCACATGCAGGTCGCCAAAGTACTTGTTGAGATGCTTGATCTCGATCATGTCTGCCATGAATGTCCCTTCCCTGCGTTTACACGAGTTGAACTATTGTACGGAAAGAACCGTGTTTCCGCAGCCCACACTACATTCCCGTAAAGAACCCGCAACCTTCCGCCCACTCATTGGGGACAGACTTAAATGAGTACCCAATGAGCGGGTACTCATTTAAGTCTGTCCCCAATGAGTGCCCAGCGCAGCAAAAAGGGGCGCGACCGCAATGGTCACGCCCCCTCAGCATCAACTATGTACCGCTCAGCCCCTATGCGAGTTTGGCTCCGACGATCTTTGCTGCGGCCGGCTTATCGAAGTTGCCGCCGGTGGCCTTGCCCAGAGCGCCCATAACCTGGCCCATCTGCTTCTTGGACGTAGCGCCCAGCTCGGCGATGACCTGCTCGATCAGGGCCTCGAGCTCCTCGCCCGAAACCTGCGCGGGCAGCAGGCTCTCCAGAATCTTGACCTGCTCGGTCAGGTTGTCGGTACGCTCCTGGTCGGTACCGGCCTTAATGGACATCTCCAGCGTCTCGCTCGTCTGCTTAATCAGACGCTTGATCATGCTGTTGACGTCTTCCTCGGTCACATCGCGGCGCTCGTTGACCTCGATATTCTTCACCTCGGCCTTAACCTGGCGAATGATAGACAGGCGAACCTTGTCCTTGGCCTTCATGGCCGCAATCATTTCTTTCTGCAGCTCTTCGTTGGTCATCTGCAAATCCTCCTCAATAGTGCGGGCGGCACTCACGCGAGCGTCGCCCCATGATTACTCAGTCGTCGACGAATCGTCGGTCGAACTCTTGGTGACACCCTTCAGGCTGACGTTGTACGGCACGTCCTTGGGCATGGGGTTAACGGTGATGTCGGCGTCCTTCTTGTACTGCTCCAGCCACTCGCTGTACGCGGTGCTTGCCGTCTGCGTCTTCACCACGTTGGAGACGTACTTCTTGATGTCCTTGGGCACCTGCTTAATGTCATCGACCTGATTATCGACATGGAAGTAGTCGGTGCACTTGATGATGTGGTAACCATAGGTCGACTCGACGACACCGCTCACATCGCCCTTGTTGAGTCCCTCGAGCGCCGCCTGGTAGCTGTCGACGAAGGTGGTGAGCTTGTCCCAGCCCACGTCGCCCTTCTTCTCCTTGGAGCCAGTGTCGTCGGAATACTGCTCCACGGCGTCCTCAAAGCTCAGCTCGCCGGAGTTGATCTTGTCCAGGCACTCCTGCGCCTTGGCTTTGGCGGCAGCCTTGTCCTCGTCAGATGCGTCAGAATCGACCTTGATCAGGATATTCGACGAACGACGGGCATCGTTGTAGTTGGACAGGTTCTCATTGATGTAATCGACAATCTCGCTGTCCTTGGGCTTGCTGGTGGGTGCCACGGCATCCTTGAGCTTCTGCTGCGCCAGGCTCTCCTTGAGCGAATCCTTGTAGGTGTCCTCGGTGTAGCCGTAGGTCTTAAGGGTCTTCTTGAAAGCCTTAGCGCCGCCAGCACTCTTGCACGCGTCCTTCCAAGCCTTCTCGACCTCCTCGTCCGACACCGTCACGCCGTTTTCCTTCTGTGCCTGCTGAAGCAGGATCTGCTGAGTGTAGGAGTCGATGAGCTGCTTGCGGTACTTCTTGGGCGTGAGGTCGTTGTCGACCAGGTACTGTGCCCAGTCCTTGTCCTTGGTGTAACCATAGGACGTGCGCATGCTCATAATCTGCTTGGTCACGGTGTCCTCGGTGAGGTTGGTGCCGTTGATAGTGGCCGCCACACCACCAGTGAGCTTATAGCCCGAGCCGGCGCTTTCGGTCTGCGACATCAGGCCGGAGCACGCCATGGCCGAAACGGAGAGCAGCATCGCCAGCACGCCGATGACCACCAGGACAATCTTGACGGTCTTGGACACATAGGTCTTGCGCTGCTTCTTGCGAGAGCTGGAGGCGGCGCGGGACCGTTGCTCGGGCGTCGGCGCGACCTCGGGGTTCTTTTTCTTATTTGCCATGTTTGGCCTTTCGCATCACGAATCGAACAAACGCCATTGTGTCACAACGCAGCCCCCGCGGCACACCTGGTGCATGGGGGGCAGGTTAATCTGCACCATTTTGGTGCAAAGGGGGCAGACCCGGCAGTTAAGGACGTTCCTTTTAGGCCGGCAGGTAGGGACAGTCCCCAAGTGCCGGCCCTAAAAGTGGCGGCGGATGGCATCGACCATGCCCTGCGGCGTGGTCTGGCCGAGCACGTCGGCCGCGGCGCCGGCGTCCATAAAGATATTCATGAGCGCCTGAAGTGCCTCGACCTGACCGCCCGGCTCGGCAATGCCCAGGTTGATGAGGATCTGCGCCGGCACCGGGGCTCCCATGCCCGCCATCGCGTTGAACGTCACAGGTGCGGCGGGCTTCACCACCGCGATATAGGGCTTGGCCACAAATCCCGGATCGGTATGCGGAATGGCGATGTTTGCCGCCGGCATAGCGAGACCCGTGGGATAGGCATCCTCACGCGTGCGAACGGCGTCGAGCCAACCGGGCGCAATGTAGCCACGCGGAGCGAGCTCGCCCTCGAGTCGCGCAAACACCTCATCCGGCGTCGCACACTCCCAATCAAAAAACACCAGCTCGGGCGAGAATAGCATCTCGGCGTCATCCGCCATACCGTCCTCCAAAGTTGCATGAGGTTCACAATGCCCCATATGATAGCGAAAGGAGGCAGGCAAGGTTAGTCGAGGATCCCAATCATCTCAAGAGTGCGGGCAGGCGTCAGGCAAACTTCGGGCATCGCCTCCAGCATGCGCCGGTCGCTCGTGACCACATAGTCGACATCTGCCGTCTCGCCCGAAGCGATGATGAGGTTGTCTTCAAGATCCGGCATGCGCTTGCCGAGCATGCGCGCCATTTCGCACTCTGCCAACGAAAGCGGAGAGGCCGTCGCCACCTGCATCATATGCTCGATGCAGGCCCATGACGCCGAGGCAAACGACACGTTGATCCCATTCGCATTCCGCCGGGCCAGACGACGAGGCAATATATAGAACACATCCTTTGCCGTCGTTGGCGCATACAGAAGGTCGATCTTTCCCGCCTCGGCCAGTTCAACCAATCTTTTCGCTTCGTCGAACGCCCCTTCTTGCAGGTAATAATCGAGCCAAACGTTCGTATCTACCAAGAGATGCTTTGCCTCAATCATCGACAATTCGCCTCAATGTCGGCAATCATCGCGTCATACATATCATCTCGTACGGCATCCCAGTTGTCCGCCGAAGATTCGGCCGGTGCAAAATCCGAAGCGCTTAGCCCCAACGAGGAAAAAGCTAGGCCACACCCCTGCTCGGCCAGGCTCTCCGCACGGGGCGCCTCGCGCTTATCCGCCACCATAAATACCGGCAACGCTTGATGCTCGACAAGATAGACCCAAAGCGCACGAATGGCATCGCTCGCCCCCAATCCATTGCGAGTTAGGACCGCGTCGCCACCAGCCTTGAGCATAGGATCGATTCGTGTGTTGAGCTGCACCGTTGCTGTACCCATAGCGGCTCCTCTCTACCTGCTAGCAGTATAGCAAACATGAAAGGCCGCGCAAAAGGGCCCCGCCCACACACGGGCGGGGCCCTATCGGATTTCTTGGGATGGAAATGACACCCGTCACGTTATCCAGAGTCCAAAATCAAAAGGCAATAAAAGCTGAGGGGGCACATGTGATTCCATATGCCCCCTCAGCTTGTTCGATAGTTAAGTCACAACAGCGCTTCGTCATTAACAAACACAAGCTGTCTCATTTTCCCACTTCTGCCCTTTAGGCCCAATACGGAATATACCTTCGATATTTAGCGCCCGCATCCTCATCCTCTTCCTTTATCAATGCCTCTTCTAGGCACTCTCTGATTAGACGAGACATCGCCACCGTGTTTTTCTTTTCATCGGAAAGTCCGAAACGCTCTCGCAGCGACTGATTGCTCATCGACTCGCCTTGGGCGTACAAAAGATAAGCATGCCAGTACACAGCATTTTTTCGTTCGCTTTTTTCATTCGAGTATATGGGCAATCGCAATAGAGCGTCACGAGCGTTCCCAGCCCGCCCTCACTCTTATTTGATAACAAGATGTTAAATAGACGACAAATAGAATTGTGCACAATTTGAAGCTGAAGGCCAAGTTTTTCTGGTCATTTTCCCAGATAATCTCAATGCTGGAAGCTTTGTTCTCTGCGAAAGAGTCGACTACCGTAATTGACAGGCAAGAAGATATGGCCCCAGTGTCAAAAGGAACTCAAGCAGCAGGGAATGTAATTAAACCAGCAACTATCGCCAAGTAAATGGGCGTTGTCCTTATCCAGCATCATGTCCTTCGAACAAAGCGAGCGGCAGCGGCACAGCAACGAAAAACACGGCTGGCAAACAGTGGGCAGCGGCACTCCATTTTTATGTATTTCTGAAATTTCCGAAAAAGCCAGAATCTCATTAGCATTTGATAATGCCCCCCCCCCGACGGCGTATCTTATTCTTGGTTAGCATTTGTTAACGATATGTGCCCGTTGGAGCGATTCCGTGTCCCTAGATCCGAACTTTTTCTGTCAGTACGCCCCGTGCGACAACCAAAACCTATTAGCCGAGCTAGTGGCAATGGCTTCAATCCAGCAATTTCAAAAAAGGGAAATTATCCTTGAAATGGGTACCCAACAAAAATGGTTTTACCTTTTAAAACAGGGGGTAGCCTGTTCGTATTCTCTACAAAGCGATGGTTCGGAAATCACTGACTGCATAATGGCTGAGCCGGGCATGCCTGTAATGCCTAGCCCCGAGTTTGACATTCCATCCCCGACTTATATTGAAGCTTTAACAGACTGCACGCTCGTTCTTCTTAAGATAAGCGATGTTCAAAATAAAGCCCAATATAATCCAGGACTTGCAACTCTCATTAACCGATATCTATCAAGGGCTTGGCACGATCATTATAAAACCGAATCCGCGCTTAGGCTGCTGCCAGCTCGTGACCGCTACAAATGGTTTCTCGAGGAGTATCCGGGGGTTATCGACAGGGTCCCCCATTCGCGCATCTCATCATTTTTGGGCATGTCACCAATTACGCTTTCACGCGTAAGGGCAGGCATATAGCAACGAGACACTATTTCCTTTTACGTTTAATCTCAACGGTTATTGCTGAGCCGCATTCAGGACAAAAGTTAATCTCCCTACTGTATGCAACCCTACACTTCTTGCAATAACGCCATATGTCGCCCATATCAATAGGACTACCGCATATTTCACAGAATTGAGCATCTATCTCATTTTTTGCGCCGCAGCATTCACACTCGATTTCATCGCAGCAATTGGGACGTTTTTTCATCGAAGGGACCGTGCAGGGGTGACGCCTAGGTATCAAATCTTCAATCTGGGCATAGCAGAGGCGCTGACTCTCTTTAATGTCTATCAGCACGCCAGTTCGTTGCTCAATACTCAATCGTATTTCATCTTCGCCCTCGCTTTTAACGATATCGTCGCATAATGCATCCACCACTTCCTGATACACATCTTCAAGTCTTTGAACCTCTTTTTCAAGATCATAGATCAACTCGATGCGAGGCGAAGACGGTTCACCTGGATTCATGTGAAATGGCTCATGGTCAACTGGCAGCAGTGGCATATTATCCTCCTCTTAGCTTGCTGGTTAACTATCGCAATCAATCACTAACCAGCCATTATCGCCGAAAGGCGATGGCGTTCTGGTTCCCCACATGCAGCACCTCGGCGGACATAACAAGTCGCTGCGTCACAGCAACATCACCTGCCTTGTGTCGCGTATTAAGGTCTTTCATTTCAGCCGCGTAATCTCGACACAGCTACTTGCGACCTCCGTTACGAATTTCCCAGTATTTAATGTCATCCAACGTTTCTTGGATCCGATCAATCTTGGCATCACGCAATAAATTATGGCTCTTCGGTGGTTTCTGTGGGAGAGATTCCGGCATAGGCCCAGCTCAGCGGGC
>CABRWN010000010.1 GCA_902474645.1 uncultured Collinsella sp. | reverse complement strand
GACCCCTTCGATTCGGCCAAGCCCATACGAACGGACTTTGCCTGGGAGCGCCAGGCGCGGGAACTCACGCTGGGCGAGCTCGACGGGCTCATCAAATATACCGACCAGACCATGCTGGCCGGACGCACCACCGCCGAGGCGCTCGTTGCCGAACGACAGCGCGAGGCGCACCTATCGCTCTACGGTCACCCTCTGCTGCGCTTTACCATGAACGAGGTCCGCTCGGCAGGAATGCTCGCCAAAAAGCTGCAGACGGCAGGCATCCGACAGACCGCTCTACCGACATGGCTCAACGAGGTGGACCTGTAGGAGCTGCTAGGCCAAGCATCGCCGAATCGCATTCCCCCTATCTGGGCCGCGTTTTCCCAACGGCCACGCCAACGGAAAGCGCGTCCCAGCCTGGACGCTCAAAACGGGATGCACTTTCCGGATGGCGGGCCTGGCGGAAAGCGTGTCCCGGAATCCCGTCTCAGAGCTGGACAGGCTTTCCGGTTGAGTCCTTCAACGGAAACCGCATCCCGGAATAAACACTCAAACTGGGATGCGCTTTCCAAGTGAGCGGTTAACGGAAAGCGCATCCCACTCTGAGGCATGATTCCGGGACGCTGTTTCCGCCAGAGGCTCTACCGGAAAGCGCATCCCATTCTGAACGCCAATTCTGGGACACAGTTTCCGCTCCAAACAAAAGGCCCCGACTCACGATGGAGCTGGGGCCAAAGGTGCAGCGTATGTGGTTGATGCTGAGTGCGAACAGCCCGTCAACAATGGCTGTCCGCGCCCTACCCTACCCGCGGTTGCGGACGCGGCTGTAGGGCGTATCCACCATGGGCAGATCGGGACGCAGCTTGCCGTCAAATGCGCGGTAGGCGTTCTGCACGGCAGGCGCCGTGGGGATCGTTGCGATCTCGCCGATGCCCTTGCCGCCGTATGCCACGGGCAGCAGCTCGTCCTTCTCCACGTAGATGGCGTGGATATCCGGAATCTCGGGCGCACGGAACAGCCCGAGTGTGCCGTACCTTGCCTGGGGTACACAGTCCTTGAGCGGCCAGTCCTCGGTAAGCGCATAGCCCATACCCATGAGCACGCCGCCTTCGATCTGACCCTGGATGGAGATGGGGTTGACTACCTTGCCGGAATCGTGCGCAGCATAGACCTCGCTCACGCGGCCGTCATCATCCAAAATGACCACATGCGTGGCAAAGCCGTAGCAGATGTGGCTCTTGGGGTTGGGAACGTCGGCGCCCAGCTTGTCGGTCGGCTCCAGGTACACGTAGCCAAACTCGCATCCCTCGAGCGCCTTGATGGCGGCCGCGGGATCCTGAGGATGCATACCCTGGCCGGCGACGAGCTCCTGCGTGCGCAGCTGATAGGCGCGACCGTCGTCGTACTCAATCTTGACGCCGTCACCATGGGCGCTCACCGGGGCGGCAGGCGCAGGCTTGCCGGCCTCGATGCCGACCATGGCATCGCGCAGCAGGAAGGCGGCACCGCGCACGGCCTCTCCGGTCACGACCGTCTGACGCGAGCCAGACGTGGTGCCGGAGTCGGGAGCGTTCTCGGTGGAGCACTCGCCGTTGGCAATGCAGCGAAGCGGCAGACCGCATGCCTCGGCAACGTCCTGCAAAAAGACGGTGTTGCAGCCCTGGCCGATGTCGGACGTGGCGGCATAGACCACGGCCACGCCGTCCTCGATGCGAATCTTGCAGCGGCCGGCATCGGGCAGGCCCACGCCCACGCCGGCGTTCTTCATGGCGCAGGCAATGCCGGCGTGTCCGGGATGCGCATAGTAGGCATCCTTGACCTCGAGCAGCGTCTCCTTCAGCGCCGTGGAGCAATCGGCAATTTGGCCGTTGGGCAAAACCTCGCCCGGCTCGATAGCGTTTCGGTAACGAATCTCCCACGGATCCAGGCCGACCTTCTCTGCCAGCAGGTCGATCAGGCTCTCGAGCGCAAACTCGGACTGGCAAACGCCAAAGCCGCGGTACGCGCCGGCGGGCGGGTTGTTGGTGTAGTAGCCAAAGCCGCGAATGTCGGTGTTCTGGTACTTGTAGGGGCCGACGGCATGCGTGCAGGCACGCTCGAGCACCGGGCCGCACAGCGACGCGTAGGCGCCGGTGTCAAAGTTGATCTCGCAGTCCAGACCGGTAAAGTTGCCCTCGGCGTCGCAGCCCAGCGTAAAGGTGCCGTCCATGGCATGGCGCTTGGGATGGAAAGCGAGCGACTCGGCACGCGTGAGCTTGCACTTCACGGGACGCTGGAACTTATATGCGGCGAGCGCGGCCAGGTGTTGGATGGACACGTCCTCCTTGCCGCCAAAGCCGCCGCCCACAAGCATGGTCTCGACGACCACGCGCTCGGGCTCGTTGTCCCAGCCAAACATGTGGGCACACTCTTTGCGCGTGTCGTAGGCACCCTGGTCGGTCGACTGCACCTTGACGCCGTTCTTGTACGGGAAGGCGACGGCGCACTCGGGCTCCAAGAAGGCATGCTCGGTAAAGGGCGTGGTAAAGCGCTGCGTCACGGTGAACGCGCTCTCTGCCAGCGCCTTGGCGGCGTCGCCGCGCGTCACGTGACGGCTCTGGCACACGTTGTCCTTGAGCTCCACTGTGTTGCCAAAGGCAAAGAAGCTGTCGTGCAGGCGTGGGGCGTCGGTGGCCTTGGCCTCGGCGATGTTGCGCACGGGCTCCAGCGGCTCGTAATCGATCTTTACGAGCTTCTTGGCCTTCTCGAGCGTCGCCTCGTCCTCGGCAACCACCAGCACGATGGCGTCACCCACGCAGCGGGTGATATCGCCCTGGGCGATCATGACGTCCCAGTCCTGGATAAGGTGACCGACCTGGTTGACTGGCACGTCCTCGGCGCGCAGAATGCCCACCACGCCGGGCAGGGCCTCGGCCTTGGAGGTATCGATGGAGAGCACGCGGGCGCGCGGGTACTTGGAGCGCACGGCGCTGGCATAGGTCAGGCCCGGCTGATCGAGTTCGTCGATGTCGTCGGGGTACTTACCCTCGCCGAGCACCTTCTTGCGCACGTCGATACGGAAGGCGCGCTTGCCCACGCCGTAGTCATCGCCGCGCTCCAGATCCTCGTCGATCTGCTTTTCGCCGCGCAGCACCGCAGCTGCCAGCGAAATGCCCTCGATGATCTTCTTGTAGCCGGTGCAGCGGCAGACGTTACCGCGAATGGCGTACTTGATCTGCTCCTCGGTGGGCTCGGGATCCTCGGCGATGAGCGCCGCACCCGCCATGACCATGCCGGGGATGCAAAAACCGCACTGCACGGCGCCCACGGCGCCAAAGGCGTACACAAAGGCCTCACGCACGTCCTTGGGCAGGCCCTCGACGGTCACGATGTTGCGGCCGGCGGCAAGGGCGGTGGTCAGCACGCACGCCTTGACGGCCGCACCGTCCACATGGATGGTGCAGGTGCCGCAGGCGCCCTCGGAGCAGCCGTCCTTGGCGGAGTGAATGTGCAGGTCGTCGCGCAGATAGCGCAGCAGTGGTTTATTCTCCGTCGTCGTGTGCTCGACACCGTTAACGGTAAAAGTGAATTCCTGTGCCATGGTGATTCCCTTCTACACGCCGGCGGCGATGCCGGTGCGGTCGTGGATGGCGCCATGCGGGCAGACAACGGCGCACATGCCGCACGACAGGCAGTCCGCGCCATCGATATGGGCGCAGTTGTCCTCGATGCGGATAGCGCCGGCAGGGCACTTTTTAGCGCACATGCCGCAACCGATGCAGCTCGTGTCGCAAATCTTGCGCGCAATGGCGCCCTTATCGGTGTTGTTGCAGCGCACCAGAATGTTCTGGTAGCCGGGAACGAAGGCAATCACGCGCTGCGGGCACGCCATGCCGCACAGACCACAGCCCGTGCACTTTGAGCGATCCACGCGGGCGATGCCATCGACCAGCGCAATGGCGCCGTGGGGGCAGGCCGTGACACAGGCGCCACAGCCAATGCAGCCTTCGCTGCAGCGGGCGTCGCCGCCTGCGGAGGTGCAACCGCTTCCGCAGGCAACGTAGGCCACGTTATGTTGAATGGATTTGGCCATAAGAGACTCGCCTATTTCTTAAGAAGATACGAATAGTTGTCGCGCACAGCCCTGATGGTCAGGCGGACAGCCTCGGGAAGGCCGGTGTTGACGGCATCGACCGAGACGGTGCGGACCGTGCCGGCGACGCGGACCTTAAAGTGGCCCTCATCCACGGCCAGGAAGCCCTCGTTCTCGGAGTTCTCCATGTCTTCCTCGCTCCAGAACAGGGTGAGCTTGTCCTTGTAGGGACGACCCTCCTGGTAGGGGCAGAACACGGCGCAGTTGCCGCACTCGTTGCACATGCCATCGACGTGAACGACCTGATGCTTGGCCAGGCCCGGCACCTTAATGGCAACGTTGGCGCGGTTGGGGCACACGTCGCAGCAGACCTCGCACACCGAGCCGCAGCCCAGGCAGCGGGTCTTGGTGCAGTTGCGCTTGTCGCGGCACAGCGATCCCTTGCGCTCGTAGCAGGTGTCCTCGCGATCGGCCTGAGCATTCTGGTCGGCGTACTTGTTAAAGTCCACACCGGCGATGGCACGGGCGACCTCGGCGGCATCGGCGATAGCCTCGACCACGGTGGCAGGACCGCGACGGCAGTCGCCGGCAGCCCAAACGCCCTCGACGCCGGTGGAGGTGGCGGCAAGACGGCCGCGACGGTCGTGCTCGACGCCCGTGGCATCGTACAGGCTGGCATCGATGCCCTCGCCCACGGCGCAGATCACCGTGGTGGCGGAAAGCTCGACGGTCTCGCCCGTGGCGACGGGGCTGCGACGGCCGCTTGTATCCGGCTCGCCGAGCTCCATGACGTCGCAGGTCAGCACGGAGCCGTTGAGTGCCTTGGGCGCCAGCAGCTCGCAGAGCTCAACGCCGTCGGCAAGAGCAAGATCGAGCTCTTCCTCGTCGGCGGGCATCTGCTTCTTGGTGCGGCGATACACCAGGCGCACGTTCTTCACGCCAGCCAGACGCTTGGCCACGCGGGCCGCGTCCATGGCGGTGTTGCCGGCGCCAATGACCACGACGTCCTCGCCCAGCTCGAGTTTCTCGCCCTTCTTGGCGGCCTCGAGGAACTCCAGCACATCGAGCTCGGCACCCTCGCCCAGGCCCGCAGAGCCGGGCATCCAGGCACCGGTGGCCACGACCACGTCGGTAAAGCCTTGAGCCTTGAGCTCGTCGATGGAATCCACGCGAGCGTTGAGCTGCACCTTGGCGCCAAAGGCCAGGCAGAGCTCGGCATCGTGGGAGATATCGTCGCTCGCAATGCGGAACTCGGGGATCACGTGGCGGACCACGCCGCCGAGAGAGTCGCGGGCCTCAAAGATGGTGACGGGCACGCCGGCACGCGTCAGGAAGAACGCCGTCGCCAGGCCGGCCGGGCCGCCGCCGATAACGGCAACGTTGCGCTCACCGTCGTTGGCGATGGCCTGGGCGCGCAGCTTGGGCAGCACGGCGGTCATGGCCTCACGGGCGGCCTTGAGCTTGCTGGCGCGAATCTGGGCACCCTCGGGCTCGTAGAACGCACGCTCGCAGGCACGACCGCAGGGATGCGGGCAGATGGTGCCGGTAATAAACGGCAGGGCGTTGCGCTCGATGATGATGTTGAGTGCGTCCTCGTAGCGGCCCTCGTCAACAGCCGCCAGATAGGCGGGAATATCCTGTTGGATGGGGCAGCTCGTGCGGCACGGCGTGGTAAAGCAGTCGGAAAGCGGGCTCTTGCCGGCGACCTTGCGGTCGGGCAGCGGACGCAGCGGCTTCTTGTAGAGCGGGTTGGTGAGCGAGTCAGCCTGAATCGCGGTCACAGCCTTGAGAGAGACGCCCGCGAACGGCTTGCCGTCCAGATCGCCAAATTCGCCGGCCATCTGACTAAAGCGCTCGTAGCCACCGGGCTTGAGCACGTCGGTCGCCAGGGTGACGGGCCAAATGCCGGCATCGTACAGGGCGCGGATGTTGTAGACCGTGGCGCCGCCGGAGTAGCTGATGCGCAGCTTGCCATCAAACTGCTCGGTAATGCGGCGGGCAGCCTCGATGGTCAGCGAGAACAGCGAACGGCCGGACATGTACATCTCGGTGGAGGGCAGCTCGTTTCTCGTCACGTCGACGGGGAACGTGTTGGTCAGCTTGACGCCAAACTCCAGGCCGCGCTCGGCGCACAGGGCAATCAGGCGCTCGAACATAGGCACGGCATCGGCCCACTGCAGGTCCTCGCGGAAGTGCGTGTCATCGAAGACGATGTAGTCAAAGCCCAGCACGTTGAGGCGCTGACGTGCAAACTCATAGCCCAGCAGCGTAGGGTTGCACTTGATGTAGGTGTTGAGGCCCTTCTCGGTGATCAGATAGGTCGCGATGCGCTCGATCTCCGCCGGCGGGCAGCCGTGCAGGGTAGACTCGGTGATGGAGTTGGAGACGCGTGCCGGGATGGATTCGACAAATGCGGCGTCGACATGCTCAAACTTGTCCAGGTTGGCAAGCGCCCATGCGCGGCACTCATTCCAGACGTCAGAGCCGCTGGCGTCCTTCATGCCCTCGATGTAGGCGTCGACCTTGGGGCTCTTGATGCCCTCCAGGTCATAACCCACGGACATGTTGAAGACAAAGCCGTCCGGGCTGCCCAGGCCGTACTCGCGAGCGATCAGGTGGCAGGCAAACCATGCCTTCACGTACTCGGCAAAGGCCTGCGGAACCTCGAGCTCGGTCGACCACTCGCAGTTGTAGCACTCGTCCTGCGCCACGATGCAGGGCTTGTTCACACACTTGGAGAGCTCCTCGCCGTCCATAACCTGAACGGTCTTAAGCTCAAAGAAGCGGGAACCGGCCACATAAGAGGCCACGATGTTCTGGGCAAGCTGCGTGTTGGGACCGGCGGCCGGGCCAAACGGAGTCTCGATGCGCTCGTCAAAAATGGGAAGCGCGCCCTCCTGGTTGGTCGTGACCATCTTGCGCACGCCAAAGACGGCGCCCTGAGTCTTGTGCTCCTCGATGATCCAGTTCATCAGCTGCGAAAACGGGATCGGCCTCATGATGTCGCTCATAGTGAGCTCCTCTCTGTAACGCCCGGCGAGACCGCGCGGCGGGCGCAAATACGGTGTAGCGCTAGCACAGCGCCGGCGACCCCGCGGAGGTCGCCTATACGCGCGTCGAATGCGGCGAAACACCCGACGCGCGTGAATCTACTTGTGAATTAGTAGGTGCAATCGTTGAGCGTGCTCCAGAGCTTCTTGGACTCAGCCATGGTCCACGCGTTGATCTTGTCCTCATCAATCCCAACGAACTCGCGATCCTTGTACAGGACGCGGCCGTTGATGATGGTGGTGCGGCAGTTTTTGCCCATCATGCCAAAGAGCATGTGGCCGTCGATGTTCTCCTCGCTCAGCGGCGTAAAGGGCTTGTAGTCCATAACGATAACGTCGGCGGCAGCGCCGGCCTCGAGCACACCAAGCTTGCGATCGAAGTACTTGCTCGCCATCTTGGCGTTGTTCTCAAACAGCATCGTCATGGCCTCGCACCAGCCCACGTTGGGCATGGCAGCGTTGTGGCGCTGAATGATCAGGAAGACCTTAAGGCTCTCGAGCATATCGTGGGTGTAGGCGTCGGTACCCATGCACACGGGGATGCCGCGGCGGAAGAACTCGAGCACGGGGGCGCAGCCCACGGCGTTGCCCATATTGGATTCGGGGTTGTTGACCAGCCAGGTGCCGGACTCCTTGACGATATCCATCTCGGCAGGCGTCACGTGGATGCAGTGGCCCAGCATGGTGTCGGGACCAAGCAGGTTGTGCTGCAGCAGGCGCTCGACGGGGCTGATGCCACCGCGGTTGAGGCGGGAGTCCCACACGTCATTCATGCCCTCGCACACATGGATGTGGAAGCCGGTCAGGCCGTTGTTGGCCTCGGCCATCTTGTCCATGGTCTCGTCCGACAGCGTAAAGGTGGCATGCCCGCCAAACATGGCAGCGATCATGTGGTTGTCGTTATCGCGACGCTCCTTGGCGGCCCACTGGGCAAATTCGGCGTTCTCGGCAATGGCCTGGTCGCATTTTTCCTGGCCACGGCGATCGGAAACCTCGTAGCACAGGCACGAACGCATGCCCAGCTCCTGAGCTGCATCCTTAATGGTAAAGAGGCTTCCCGGGATCTCACAGAAGCTCGCGTGATGATCGAAGATCGTAGTGACGCCATCGCGGATGGAGTCCAGAATCGTGGCATAGGCGCTGGCCTTGGTGCCGTCGAGCGTCAGGTTGTCGTCGATCTTCCACCACTGCTGCTCAAGATTCTCCAGGAAGTTGGTGGGGTTGCAGCCCTTAATGGCAAGGCCGCGGGCCAGACCCGAGTAGATGTGGGTGTGGCAGTTGATGAGTCCGGGCATGATGAGGTTGCCCCGGGCATCGACGTACTCGGCATCCGGGTACTTGGCCTTGAGCTCGCGCTCGGGGCCCACTTCGACGATCGTATCTCCGTCAATGGCGACCGCACCGTTTGGAATGAACGGGGTCTGAGCGTTGCGGGTAAAGACGGAACCGTTAGCGACCAGAAGCATGGATGCTCCCTTCAACATCAGAGGCGGGGTTTGACACCTCTGACATGGCGGAGTGCGAAGCGCCGGCCTACACCGGAAACGGGCCCTCTCCCGTCAACGCTTCACCAAAGGGACAAACCCTTTGAAGTGCGGCTTGGCGCCGCATGGCGTCGGCGGACGAGGCGATGCGTCCGCCGACGAATAGCACCGAATTGGTTACTTCTTGCTCTCGGGCAAGACCAGATCCACGGCAGCGTCCTTGGCGGCATCGATGTGCTGAGCCACGACCGGCGTCTGCGGAAGGATCAGGTTAAGGACAATGGCCATGATGGCGGTGGGGGTTACGGCATTGGAGCCGATGACGGTGGACACCCAGGCGGGCATACCCTCGCCGGCAAGGCAACCGCTGGCCATCCAGATACCCAGGCCAAAGACGACGGAGGTGCCGACGATAGTGGTAGTGCGCTGCGTGAGGCCCTCGCGGGTGAACATGCGCACGCCGTTCATGGTGATGGTGCCAAAGACGCCGACGGTCGCGCCGCCGATGACGGGCTGCGGGATAGCGGAAAGGACGGCAGAGAGCTGCGGAAACAGACCGGCGATGGCAAAGACGGCCGCGATGATCACAAAGACCCACTTGTTGACGACTTTGTTGGAGCAGATGATGCCAACGTTCTGGCCAAGGGCGCTGGTGGGAAGACCGCCCAGCAGGCCGCCGACCATAGAGGTGAGGCCCTGGGACACGATAGCGCCGGAGAGCTCGCGCTCGGTGGGCATACGGTCGATGGAGCCCAGGCAGGCGGCGGAGACGTCACCGATAACCTGGATAGCAACCATGGGGAACACGACGGCGAGGGTAATGCAGACCTCGGGATCAAACTCGAGCGCGTAGGGCATGAGCTTGGGAAGGGCGAAGACCTGAGCGGTGGCGACGCTGGAGAAGTCGATCATGCCAAAGGGGATGGAGACGATCATGCCAACGATCATGCCAAAGAACACGGATCCCAGCTTGAGCGTGCCCTTGCCAAAGTTGGCGAGCGCAAAGACCACGGCGAAGGTGATAAGAGCGACGCACCAGGCCTGCGGGGTGCCCCACAGCGGCGTACCCATACCGCCGGCCATATACTTGACGGCCGTGGGATACAGCGAAACGCCGATGGAGAAGATGACCGTACCGGTCACGACGGGCGGGAACAGCCACTTGATCTTGCTGTAGGCCAGACCAAAGAGGACCGCGACGGCGCCGCCGACGATCTCGCCACCCAGCAGCGCACCAAAGCTAAAGCCCGAGGCACCCATGGCCTGCAGGGCCGGCAGGAACGCGAACGAAACGCCCATGACGATGGGCAGGCCGCCGCCGATGCGACGGAAGGGAGCGAAGGCCTGAAGGGCCGTGTCGATCGCCGAAAGAATGAGCGCGACCTGGATGATGTCGGTACTCTGCTGGCTATTAAAGCCGTAGACGCCGGCCATGATGACCGCCGGGGTAATGATGCCGGCAAACGATGCCAGTACGTGCTGAAGGGCACACGGGATCATTTCCTTAACGGGAGGCATGCCTTCGCGAGTGAACAGGGCTTCAGTGCCGTTCGTAACCGTCTCCTGGGTCAT
This sequence comes from uncultured Collinsella sp., assembly GCA_902474645.1. Classification (GTDB taxonomy): domain Bacteria; phylum Actinomycetota; class Coriobacteriia; order Coriobacteriales; family Coriobacteriaceae; genus Collinsella. The sequence continues at coordinate 13,471 of CABRWN010000010.1, read as the reverse complement.
TTGACCACCAATCCTCGAAGTAGTTGTTTTCGCATCTAACGCTCTATTGTGACGCAGTGCGGGGTTGAGGCTGTGCCTTCATTGCATATCGTATTAAAGATGATTCTCATTCTCAATAATAATTTTTTGTTATCAGACTATTCTTCAGCTGAAATAACGCATTTCCGCAGGTCAGGAAAGTGTCTGGTCAAAATAACATCTAACTTTTCTTTTGGTCAACCGTTTACCGCTAAATTCCTACCGTTCGTCTGCATTACGCAATGTACCTGCGGATATACGAGATGATGGGCAGCGTGTTACCATGAGAAAAAATTGTTATGAACATTTCCGATTTCACCCAAAGGAGTTGCCCGTGAACGAGACCGTACGTCGCTTTTTGCCGATGGTCGATTTTCTGGAGCAGATACTCGGCAAAAACAGCGAAATCGTGCTGCACGATTTCTCGGATCCCGACCACGCCATCGTTGATATTCGCAACGGCATCGTGAGCGGCCGCAAGGTCGGCGGTCCCGCCACCGATCTGGCACTCAAGATCATGCACGACGCCAAGTATCGCGACCTGCCGTTTATTACGGGCTACGAGGGGCGCGGTGCCGGCGGCAAGACGTTGGAGTCAGCGACGTACTTTATCCGCGAGAATGACGAGATCGTCGGTATGCTCTGCGTTAACACCGACCTCTCGACTGTGCGCTCCATCAACGCCATGGCGCAGCAGCTCATGGCGTGCTTCGACGCGGCGCCGACGCGCACGGAGCCCGCCCCTATCGAGGTCGAAAGCCTTTCGGAGTCCACACAGGAGCTCATCGACCGCAGCATTGCCGAGTTGCTGAGCGCGCGCGGGCTGGATGTAGCGTCGCTTGGTCAGAGCGACCGCGTGGACGTCATTCGCCACCTCAACGGTAACGGGGTGTTCATGCTCAAGGGCGCCGTGGCCTGCGCCGCCTCCGCGCTGGGCATCTCAGAGCCCAGCGTCTATCGCTACCTGCAAAAAGTCCGCAAGGAAGGCTAACGAGCAAAATGAAGCGCGGCTCCACAAGCGATCCGTCACTTGACAAAAGACCCTGCAGCTCGCACGCGCTGCAGGGTCTTTTTGCATGTCATGTTTAGTTGTGGCCAACGCCTTAGAGAGCGGCGACGACCTCGATCTCGACCAGACCGCCAGCCGGAAGGGCGGCAACCTGGAAAGCGCTGCGCGCGGGGAACGGGGCCTCGAACTTGGAGGCGTAGATCTCGTTCACGGCGGCGAAGTCGGCGATGTCGGCCAGGTAGACCGTGGTCTTGACGACATCGGCAAAGGTGGCGCCGGCAGCGGTCAGCAGGGCCTCGACGTTGGCGAGGGACTGCTTGGCCTGGGCCTCGACGCCCTCGGGCATCTTGCCAGTTGCGGGATCGATGCCCAGCTGGCCGGACAGGAACACCATGTTGCCGGCCTGGATACCGGGGGAATACGGGCCGATGGCTGCGGGTGCGTTATCGGAAGACACGACGGTCTTGCTCATGTTTTTCTCCTTACGATCAATTGAGAGAGCGTGAGCGCGGTGTTCACACCGGGAGGCACAGTTCGGTCTGAACACCGCGCTTGATTGGGATAGTACTCAAGGTTTCTGTTTGATGCAAGAATATTATCAGCTTGCGAGAATATTTTATCGCCCAACGGTTTCCCCGAACCGCTGGACGGTTCTCATGTGGAGCAGCCAGTCCAAGCTGCTGAAGACTTTGTCCTGCTTAGGCTGCGGGCGTCGCCCACCGCAGCGACGCCACTATACTTTTGAGTGTCTGAGCATTTTGAAAGGCAGGATATGACCGCAACCGCCAGTCGAACCACCAACCGCAGACCCGAGCTTTTAGCGCCCGCCGGAGGACCCGAGCCCTTTGCCGCCGCACTCGCCGCTGGCGCTGATGCCATCTACTGCGGCATGGGCAGCTTCAACGCCCGCCGCAAGGCCACCAACTTTACCGACGAGGCCTTTGAGCAAGCCTGCCGCGCCGCACATCTAGCCGGGTCGCGCGTCTACGTCACGGTCAACATCGTCATCAAGCAGTCCGAGATGGACGATGCGCTGCAACTCATCTATCGCTGCTCCACGCTGGGCGCCGACGCCTTCATTATCCAGGACTGGGGTCTGTTCTTTGAAGTCAAGCGCACCATGCCCGGCATCGAGACGCACATCTCAACCCAAGCAAACATCCACGACGACCGCGGAACCCTTTGGTGCCGTGAGCAGGGCGCCGACCGAGTGACCTTGTCGCGCGAGCTCTCCATTGACGAGATCGCCGCCATCCACGACGCCGCACCCGATGTGGACCTCGAGGTCTTTAGCCACGGCGCCATCTGCTTTTGTTACTCGGGCCTGTGCCTGCTCTCGAGCTTTGCCATGGCGGGCCGCTCGGCCAACCGCGGCATGTGCGCCCAGCCCTGCCGCCTGCCCTACGAGCTGATCGACGAGAACGGCCGCTCGCTCTCCCCTGCCGGTCGCGAGCGTGCGCTATGCCCGCGCGACACCAACACTTCGCAGCTTGTTCGCCGTCTGTATGACGCCGGCGCCGCATCGCTCAAGCTCGAGGGCCGCATGAAGGCCCCTGATTACGTGTACTCCATCGTCGACGTGTATCGTCATCAGATTGATGACATGCTGGCCGATGTTTCGACCTCCAAGGATGAGGATGCAGCCCGTCAGCGACAGCTCAAGCGCTGCTTTAACCGCGACTTTACGCACGCCTACCAAGACGGTACCTCGGGTGACGAGATGATGAGCTACGAGCGCTCCAACAACCGCGGCCAGATCGTGGGCACGGTGCTGGGCAGCCGCCCGGCCAACCGCGATGTGCGCGGCCTCAAGCCCGACGACCGCCGTCGCCGCGCCGCCATCGCCCGCATTGAGTTGTTTGAGCCCGTGGGCAAGGGCGACCTGCTGGAGCTTCGTCACGATAACGAGTTTGACCAGTTCCTGACCACCATTGCCGCCGATGATGCCGCCGCAGGCGACATCATCGAGTGCCGCGTGCCCCGCAGCATGCCCGAGGGCTGCCGCGTGCGCGTGATTCGAAGCCAGCGCGCCATTGACGCCGCCGGGGCTGCGCTCAAACGCGATGTGCTGCGCCGCCGCGCCGTAGACGTGTCCGTTGTGGCGCGTCTGGGCGAGCCGTTTACCGTTACGCTCACCTGCTGCGACGACCCTTCGCTTACGGCCACGGCCACGGGCTTTACCGTCGAGGCTGCCAAGACCCGCGCCGTCGAGGCATCCGATCTGGTTGAGCACGTCGGGCGCATGGGCTCCTCTCCCTTTGAGGCCGCAAGCTTTGACGTTTCGCTCGACGCCGGCTGCGGTATGGGCTTTTCCGCCGTGCACAAGGTGCGCGCCGCCGCTTGTAAGGCGCTGGAAGAGGCCATTCTGGCACCGTACGAGGAGCGCGCGAAAACGCTCGAGCTGCCGGCGATTGTAACCAGTGATTCCCGCCCCGCGCCCGAGCACTACCGCGATGAGCCGCAGATCTGCGCCACCGTCACCTCGCTCGAGGCCGCCGAGGCCGCTCGCGCCGAGGGTGTAACGCGCATCTACATGACCACCGACGCGCTCGATGCGGCCGAGCTCTCCCCCGCCGATGCATTTGAGCAGGGCATCGTACCCGTGCTCGACGAGGTCTGCCGCGCCGTTGACCACGTACGCGTCGACCCGTGGGTTGTTGCCGGCGCCACGGTCGCTATTGGCAACATCTCTGAGCTTGCCCTGGCCGCCCAGGTTGGCGCCACGGCCGAGATTCGCTCTTGCCTGCCGGTGCACAACACGCCCTGCATGGAGGCGCTTGCCGGGCGCGGAGCCGGTGCGTTTTGGCTCTCGCCCGAGATCACGCTCGACGAGATTGTCTCGCTCGGCGCCGCCGCGCCCGCGGCTCTGGGCATCACCGTCTTTGGCCGCCCGCGCGTCATGACAAGCGAGCATTGCATTCTGCAGGTTGCCAACGGCTGCATCCACGATTGCGCCAACTGCCGCCTGCGTGCCCGCAAGCTCTCGCTCAAGAATATCGACGGAAAGGTCATGCCGGTGCGTACCGACATCCACGGCCGCTCACGCCTGTACGACGCCTACCCCATCGACCTCACGCCTCAGGTTCCTCAGCTGCTCGATGCCGGCGTGCGTCGTCTCATGGTGGACGGAACGCTGCTCGAAACGGATGAGATCGCCCGTGCCGTCGCTCGCGTCCGTCGCGCCGTCGAGGCAGCGCAGGCCGGCCGCAAGCCCGCCGCCCGCCTACGCGGGGCGACCTCGGGCTGCATGTTTGTGGGAATCAGCTAACCGAAAGGCTAACACGTGAACGAAGAACCTCAAGTCCTCTACTGCGACGCCTGGCTCATGGCCATCGACAAGCCCGCCGGCATGATCGTCCACGGCGACGGCACCGGAGAGCGCACGCTCACCGACTACGCCAGCGACCTGCTGCTGGCGATGGGCGACGGCTTTGCCGCGACCGACATGCAGCCGCTCAACCGCTTGGACCGTGACACCACCGGCGTGGTGCTGTTTTCGCTCGACAAGCAGACGCAGCCCTCCTTTGACCAGATGGTCATCGACCACGCTTTCGAAAAGCACTATCTGGCGCTCGCCGAGGGCAAGATCGACTGGAACGAAAAGCTCATCGACAAGCCCATCGCCCGCGACCGTCACGACAGCCGAAAGATGCGCGTCGGCGCCAGCGGCAAGCCGTCTCAAACGCGCGTGAAGGTGCTCAAACGCCTTAAGAGCCGTCGTGGCCTGCCCACGCGCTCGTATATCGATGTCGAGTTGCTCACCGGCCGCAAGCACCAAATCCGTGTGCACCTGGCAAGCGAGCGCCATCCCCTGGTTGGCGACGACCTGTACGGCACGCCGCGTCCTTGTGGCCTCATGCTTCACGCCCACAGCGTGTCCTTCACGCATCCCGTAACCGGCGAGCACATCCACATCGAAGCCCCCTGCCCCTGGGAGCCCTAAACCACCACAATGGGGACAGGCGCCTTCGCGGTGGTTTTGGCCTTAGCCCGTCCCCTGCTGTTAGACCGTGATGACGTTGTCCATTGCCCGGTACTTGGCGGGGACCTCGCCTGCGGTAATAATCGTTGCATCGCGGAAGTCCGCGAACTTGACGGGCGCCACCATGCCAAATTTACTGGCGTCCGAGATTACGAAGCGTTTGGCGGTATGGCGCATCGAGATACGCTTTACTTGCGCCTCCTCGATATCTGGCGCCGTGAAGCCCTGCTCGGCGGCAATGCCGTTAGAGCCCCAAAAGCCACAGTTGAAGTTGTAGCGGTCTAAGGTTGCCAAGGCATCGGGGCCAACGAGCGCCTCGGTCTCGGGTTTGAGCTCGCCGCCCAGCACCACGGTACGCATGCCGCGCAAAGCAAGGCGCTGAGCATGGAGCACGGAATCGGTCACATAGGTGACATCTTCAAGGTGTGGAAGATGCTCGATGAGCCTGAGCGTCGTCGAGCCCGAGTCGATGTATACAAAGCTCTCAGGCTCCACAAGCGCCGCCGCACGGGCGCAGATACGCTCCTTGTCATCGTTATGGAGGTCGCTGCGCTCATTAAGCGTTAGGTCGCGCGTCACGTGCGCGCGCTCAAGACTCGTCGCCCCACCGTGGACCTTGGCGATGCGGTGCGCTCGGTCGAGCGTCTGCAGGTCGCGCCGAATGGTAGACGCCGTCACGCCCAGGGCCTCAGCAAGCTCCGGCACGGTAACCGAGCCGGCTCGCTGCACCATCGACACGATCGCGTTGAGCCTATCTTCCGCAAGCATCGCTTACTCCTCCTCGGGGTACACAACTCCCCAGTCGGCGCGGAGCTTGGTCATAAGCTCCATAACATCAGAAGCATAATCTAGCAGCTCGCGCTTGGAGTCGTCGCCGGCAACGGCCTTCTCAAGATCGGCCATCTCATAGCACAGGGCGTAAGCCTCGGTGCCGGCGTGGACCTCCTCGCGGTGGCCGTCCGTAGTCCACACGATGGTCGCGTGATCGGCACGCGGATAATCGTTGACCTCGATATAGCACTTGTCGAAGCTGATGATCGAGCGCTTGGGCTGCTTGGAGTGGAGCGTGAGGCTCACCACGCCCAGCTGCTGCTCGGCATTACGGCAGACGATGCCGCCCGCAACGTCAACGCCAGTCTCGCAGGTGTTGCCCAGCGAGACAACCTCAGCGGGCTGGCTTGCCATAAAGAAGCGCATGACGGACAGGGCATAGACGCCAATGTCGAGCATGGCACCGCCAGCAAGGTTACGATTGTAGAAGCGGTTGGTCAGGTCGCCGTACTCCTTGTAGCTGCCAAAGTTGAGCTGGGCGAGGTTCATGCGGCCAAACTCGCCGGCATCCATGCGGCGGCGCAGCTCCTGATACAAGGGCATGTGGAGTACCGTGGTGGCATCCATAAGGACCACGTTGTGCTCGTCGGCGATGACACGCGCCTCGTCGAGCTCAGCGGAATTGAGGGTAATGGCCTTCTCGCAGAGCACGTGCTTACCAGCTGCCAGAGCAGCTCGCAGGTAGGTGATATGCGTGTTGTGCGGGGTGGTGATATAGATCGCGTCGATGTTCGGATCGGCATAGAGGTCCTCGACCGTTTCATAGACCTTCTCGATGCCATACTGCTCAGCAAAAGCCTGAGCCTTGGACAGCGTACGGTTGGCGACGCCCGCAAGCTTGCGGCCGGCAAGAGCGAGAGACTGGGCCATCTGGTTGGCGATAACGCCGCACCCGATCACAGCCCAGCGAAGCTGGGGAGCCGTAAAAATATCGTTGGGGAACGGCTGATCCTGGACCGAGGCAAACGCCGCCTTAGCGGCTGCTTCGGCGTCGAGCGGAGCCTGTTTGGAATCTGCCATTATGTGCCTCCTGAGTTATCGGAAGTCCTTCATTTCTAACAACCCTATATTCGCACAATTGCGCGCGTATCTGCTCGTGTTTGCGTGTTTATTTGCTTATCGGTCATTATTTAGCCGTAGTTGGCAGATGTTTGCGCGGCTATGCGCATTATCGCGCAAGGCTATGCGCGTAAATGCGCATGCAACGATTCTTATGAAACATAAAGGGGCGGAACACCAAAGCCCTAAAAGACAGAGCCAGCTGTATTACCTCACCCCTCTGGGGGCATCAGACATCAAAGGACCGTCCCAAACTGCCGGCACATAGAGACTGTCCCCCAACGACTGGTCATTTAAGTCTGTCCCCAATGAATGGTCATTTAAGTCTGTCCCCAATGAGTATGTCCCCAATGAGTAGGGATAGAAAAAGGCCCGGGTGCCGTGGGGCATCCGGGCCTTTGCTAGCAACTTGATGTTGCGGGCAGCTTAGAACTTGTGGCCACACTTCTTGCAGACGCGCAGCTTGTTCTTGCCGTCCTTCTCGTGACCGACGCGGGTAACCTTACCGCACTCGGGGCAAACGAGATTGACGTTGGAGGCGTCGATGGGAGCCTCCTGCGAAACGATGCCGCCCTGCTGGTTGGCAGCGTTGGGCTTGACGGCCTTCTTGACGACCGAAACGCCCTCGACAACGACCTTGTTCTCGGCAGGGAGAGCACGCAGGATAACTCCCTGCTTGCCGCGATCCTTACCAGAGAGAACCTGGACCTTATCGCCCTTCTTGATATACATATATCTCCCCTAACTACAGGGTCTCGGGAGCGAGCGAGACGATCTTCATGTACTTCTTGTCACGAAGCTCGCGAGCGACGGGCCCGAAGATACGGGTGCCGACGGGCGAACCATCGTTGTTGATGACAACGCAGGCGTTCTCATCAAAGCGAATGTAGGAGCCATCCTTGCGGCGGATCTCCTTAACGGTGCGAACGACGACGCAACGGACAACGTCCTTCTTCTTGACGTTGGCGCCAGGGGTAGCCTCCTGGACAGCACCGATGAACACATCGCCGATGCCTGCATAACGACGCTTGGAACCGCCAAGCACCTTGATGCAGCGAATCTTGCGAGCGCCGGAGTTGTCGGCGACGTTCAGCATGGTTTGCATCTGAATCATGGTAGATGTTCCTCCGAACTAAGAACCGAAGAGAGGTGCGCAGCCTTTAGGCGGCCTGTGGTATGCAAACCAGGCATACGCACGTCTTCGGAAACGTACAAGTCGTTAGAGCGGCTGCTTATTTAGCGCGCTCGACGACCTCGATGAGGCGCCAACGCTTCATCTTGGACATAGGACGGGTCTCCATAACGCGGACGGTATCGCCCACGCCAGCCGTGCACTCCTCGTCGTGAGCGTGCAGCTTCTTGGAGCTGGTCATCATCTTGCCGTACTTGGGGTGACGCTTGCGCTCGGTGATGGTGACGACAATGGTCTTGGCACCGGAGACGGAGGTAACGACACCCGTACGGACCTTACGCGAGTTACGCGAGTTACGCGAATCATTCATGTTCTCTCCTTAGGTCCTACTCGGCGACAGCGGACTTCTCCGCTGCGATCTCGCGGGCGCGCTGCTCCGTGAGGACGCGAGCGATGTCCTTCTTCACGGTGTTGACGCGAGCGGTGTTGTCCAGCTGGCTGGTGGCCATCTGGAAACGAAGGTTAAAGAGCTCGGCGCGCATTTCCTTCAGCTTCTCAACGAGCTGAGCGTCCGAGAGCTCACGAATCTCTGCGGGCTTCATTAGTTCTCCTCCTTGGCGGCGGCGGCGTCCTCAGCAGCCCACTTGGCCTCGAGAGCGGCCTCCTCAGCCATCTCCTTCTCGATGCGCTGTTCAGCGTTCTTAGCAGCAACAATCTTGGTCTTGATGGGAAGCTTGTGCTGTGCAAGACGCAGAGCCTCGCGAGCGACCTCCTCGGGCACGCCCTTGACCTCGAACATGATGCGGCCGGGCTTGACGACGGCCACCCACTCCTCGGGGTTACCCTTACCAGAACCCATGCGAGTCTCGGCAGGCTTCTTGGTGATGGGCTTATCGGGGAAGATCGTGATGTAGACACGACCGCCACGCTTCATGTAGCGGGTCATGGCAATACGAGCGGCCTCGATCTGACGGTTGGTGATCCAATGGGCCTCGAGAGCCTGGATACCAAACTCGCCGAAATGCAGCTCGGTATTACCCTTGGCCTGGCCCTTCATGGAGCCACGCTGCACCTTGCGGTGAAGAATACGCTTAGGGGCAAGCACTACTGACCCCTCCTCTCGGAGTTACGACGACGAGGACGGGAAGAGCCCTCGAGTGCAGGGTTGGGAACAGGCTGGCCCGGGAGCTTCTCGCCCAGGTAAATCCAGACCTTCACGCCGCAAGCGCCCATGGTGGTGCTGGCGACAGCCGTGCCGTAGTCGATCTTGGCACGGAGGGTGTGCAGAGGCACGCGACCCTCACGGTACCACTCACGACGGCCCATCTCGGCACCGCCGAGACGACCGGAGCACTGGATACGGATGCCCTTGGCGCCGGCCTTGCGGGCGGACTGGACAGCCTTGCGCATAGCGCGACGGAAGGCAACGCGGCCCTCGAGCTGCTCAGCGATGGACTGAGCAACGAGGTTGGCGTCGAGCTCGGGGCGCTTGATCTCGACAACGTCGACGGAGAGCTGGCCCTTGGAGACGCCAGCGACCTTCTCGAGCTCGGTGCGGAGGGTATCGATCTCGGCACCCTTCTTACCGATGACAACGCCGGGGCGAGCGGTGAGGATGATGACCTTCACCTTGTCGCCAGCGCGCTCGATCTCGACGCGGGAGACAGCTGCGCGGGAAAGACGCTTCTCGAGGTACTTGCGGATCTCGAGATCGTTACCGAGGGTCTTAGCGTAATCCTTCTCTGCGAACCAGCGGGAGCGCCAGTTCTCGGTGATGCCAAGACGGAAGCCGGTGGGGTAGACTTTCTGACCCATACAGCTTTACGCCTCCTTTCGAGGAGCAACGACGACGGTGATGTGGGAAGTACGCTTCAGAATACGAGAAGCGGAACCCTTGGCGCGGGGACGGATGCGCTTAAGCGTCGGACCCTCGTCAACATAGGCAGCGGCGACAACCAGGTTGTCGACACGCAGACCGTTGTTGTTCTCGGCGTTCGCAACGGCGGAACGGAGAACCTTCTCGACATCCACGGCGACGGCGCGGTCGCAGAAGTGGAGGATGTCGAAGGCCTGAGCGACAGGCTTGCGGCGGATCAGATCGACCACCAGGCGGGCCTTGCTGGGGGAAACACGCACGTACTTAGCGACGGCGCGAACCTCGGTGGCCTCAGTTTCAATAGACTTAGTTGCCATTTACGGTTAACCCCCTATTTGGCCTTGTGGCCACGGAACGTACGAGTCGGCGCGAACTCGCCGAGCTTGTGACCAACCATGGACTCGGTAACATACACGGGCACATGTTTGCGGCCGTCGTGGACGGCGATGGTGTGACCAACCATCTCGGGGAAGATGGTGGACGCGCGGGACCAGGTCTTCACGACGTCCTTCTTGCCAGCCTCGTTCATCGCGGTGATACGCGAGAGAAGGCGAGTCTCCACGAACGGGCCCTTTTTGAGACTTCTGCTCATAAGTGCTTTCTCCTAAAACTCGGTATCCGAAATTACTTCTTACGGCGACGAATGATGTGCTGGTTCGAGACCTTCTTCTTCTTGCGCGTACGAAGGCCCTTCGTCGGCTTACCCCAGGGGGTAACGGAGGGACGACCAGAGGTGTGGTTCTTGCCCTCGCCACCGCCGTGCGGGTGGTCGACAGGGTTCATGACGGTACCGCGGACGGTCGGGCGCACGTTCATGTGACGCTTACGGCCGGCCTTGCCGATGACGATGTTGGAGTGATCGGCGTTGCCGACCTCACCGACGGTGGCGCGGCAGGTAACGAGGATGCGGCGCATCTCGGAGGAAGGCATACGGACGATAGCGTACTTGCCCTCCTTACCCATCAGCTGGCAGGAGTTACCGGCGGAACGGGCGATAGCAGCGCCCTTGCCCGGCTGGAACTCGACGGCGTGGATGAGCGTACCGACGGGAATGTCGGCGAGGGGCAGAGCGTTGCCCGGCTTGATGTCGGCGTCAGAACCGGACATGATGGTCTGACCGACCTCGAGGCCCTTGGGGGCCAGGATGTAGCGCTTCTCACCGTCAGCGTAGTGCAGCAGAGCGATGCGAGCGGAACGGTTCGGATCGTACTCGATCGTGGCAACCTTGGCGGGCACGCCGTCCTTGTTGCGCTTGAAGTCGATCACGCGGTAACGACGCTTCACGCCGCCGCCCTGGTGGCGGGTGGTGATGCGGCCGTTGTTGTTACGACCGGCCTTCTTGGGCAGGGGCTCGAGAAGAGACTTCTCGGGCTTGGTGCAGGTGATCTCGGAGAAATCGGAGATCGTCTGCCAACGCCTACCAGCGGAGGTCGGCTTAAGGTGCTTTACAGCCATTACAATCCCTTTCAATAGGAATCCGTTAGCCATCGCAGACAGGGATTCGAGGTTCTGCCTCGGGTGCGATGACACCGGACGTATACACGGTTCCGGGCGTGTCCATTTAATACGCCCAAAACCTTGAGCTCCCGCCTCCCCTATTTGGGAGGCATGAGCTCACTCAACAGCAGCGAGTCTTAGGCCTGGTTGCCAAAGACCTCGATGGTGTCGCCCTCGGCCAGCGTGACGATGGCCTTCTTCCAAGAACGGGTCTTGCCGGCGACATAGCGCACGCGCTTGGTCTTGGGCTTGACCGTCAGGGTGTTCACGCGAACGACCTTGACGCCGAAGATCTCCTCGACAGCGTCCTTGATCTGATACTTGTTAGCATCCTTGGCGACCTCGAACGTGTACTTGTTCAGCTCCATGCCGGAGAAGGAACGCTCGGACACGATCGGACGGATGATGATCTCGTGGGCGGTCATCTATGCAAGCACCTCCCCGAAGTGAGCGGCGATGTCGGCGGGCATCAGCACAGCGTTGTTGTTGACGAGATCGTAGGTGTTGGCCTCGTCAGCGGTGATGATGAACGTCTTGGGAATGTTGCGGAACGACAGGTAGGCGTTGACGTCCTCATCGCGAACGATGATGGTCAGACGCTTGCCCTCAAGACCGAGAGCCTTGAGCATGGCGACGGCAGCCTTGGTGGAAGGCTTCTCGAAGCCGTAGTCGTCGACGAGCACGAGCTCGCCATCGGCCAGCTTGGCGGACAGCGCGGAGCGCATAGCCAGCTTGACCTCCTTGTTGTTCATACGCTTAGCGTAGGAACGGGGCTTGGGGGCGAAGACAACGCCACCGTGACGCCACTGGGCAGCACGGATGGAACCCTGGCGGGCACGGCCGGTGCCCTTCTGACGCCAAGGCTTCTTGCCGCCACCGGAAACCTCAGAGCGACCCTTAGCAGACTGGGTGCCCTGACGCCAAGAGGCCATCTGGCACTTGACGATGTGGTGCATAACGTGGATGTTCGGCTCGATGCCGTACACCTCAGCGGCGAGCTCGGCCTCGGCGACCTTCTTGCCCTCGCTGTTCTTTACTTCAAACTTTGCCATTTAAGTGTTCTCCTTGGTATGACGCTGGGCTAAATGGGCTGGGCCCTTAGGCCATACGGATGGCGACGAGACCATTCTTGGCACCCGGGACAGCGCCCTTGACCAAGATGAGGTTCTGCTCGGCATCGATGCGGACAACGGAAAGGTTCTTGACGGTAACGCGCTCGTTACCCATGTGACCGGCCATCTTGACGCCCTTGAGGACGCGCGCAGGATAGGCGCACTGACCGATAGAACCGGGGTGACGCTGGAAGTGAGAACCATGCGTCATAGGACCGCGGCGCTGACCCCAGCGCTTGATGCGACCCTGGAAGCCCTTACCCTTGGAGGTACCGATGACGTCGACCTTCTCGACATCAGCGAAATCAGCGACGGTGACGACCTCGCCGACCTTGTGCTCCTCGCCGTTCTCGACGCGGACCTCACGAAGGAAACGGACAGGCTCGACGCCAGCCTTGGCGAAGTGACCAGCCATGGGCTTGTTCACGTTCTTGGCCTTGATGTCGCCGAAACCGATCTGGACGGCGTCATAGCCGTCGGTTGCCTGAGTTTTAACCTGCGAGACAGCGCAGGGGCCAGCCTGGATGACCGTGACGGGAACGACGTTGTCGTCCTCGTCCCAAACCTGGGTCATGCCAATCTTGCGGCCGAGAATCATGCTGATCAAGATATGATCCCAACTCTCGCGTGGTCTTGGGACAATGCGTACACCACCGAGCGTACGCCCCTAGAGGACCACTACTTACACGACGTGCTCCCCAGCCTTGTATTTCGCCCGGACTACCTGACAACCCTATTAAGCAGGCATTTTGTCCAGCCAGAATACTCCCCTGGTTTCACACAGCTGTTTAGTATACACGGCTGCGGGCGTATCCATCGAGATTCATATTTCACTCACATTGTTTACGCAGGTAAAGTGCGTGTCGTCTCCCGAGCTTGGCAGAGGGGCGGCGAAATATATTAAGTTTGCTGCTCTACAGTCCTGCGCAAGACGGAAAGCACATTAAGTGCTTTC